>NZ_JBICCO010000204.1:0-205 GCF_043119405.1 Achromobacter sp. 413638 | reverse complement strand
CGCAGCTTCGATTCAATTTGCATCGCATCGAAGGTTGGCTACACCTCGGCTGGCTTGTCATCTTGCTCAGACCACCCATCCGGGTTAACCCTGAATCAACATCACCAGCCAAGCCCAAGACTATAACACAATTTTTGCAGTCTGTGCAACTGGCTTCTGCCTGATTTGCACCGAACCTTGCAATAACCGCCTGGCGCTCAACGTC
>NZ_JBICCO010000203.1:0-209 GCF_043119405.1 Achromobacter sp. 413638 | reverse complement strand
CGTGAAGCTGTCGTTCATCAGACCAGGCAAGCCCGTGGAGAATGCATACATCGAGAGCTTCAACGGAAAATTCCGCGATGAATGCCTGAATGAGCATTGGTTCATGTCGCTGCGCCAAGCCAAATCCTTGATCGAAGACTGGCGCGTCGAGTACAACACCGAACGCCCGCATAGCGCGCTGGGATACTTAACGCCGGAGCAGTTTGCTC
>NZ_JBICCO010000202.1:0-217 GCF_043119405.1 Achromobacter sp. 413638 | reverse complement strand
TTGGGAGACCTCTCATGAGCACCGTCACGCTGATTGGCATCGATCTGGGCAAACACAGCTTCCATCTGCATGGGCAGGACGCGGCCGGCAGGATGATGTTTCGCAAGAAGTGCTCGCGCCAGGATCTGTTCAAGTTACTGGGCAACACACCGCGCAGCACAGTGGTGATGGAGGCCTGCGCCGGCGCGCACTGGATGGCGCGCCGCATCGAAGAACT
>NZ_JBICCO010000201.1:0-217 GCF_043119405.1 Achromobacter sp. 413638 | reverse complement strand
CTGCATGCTTAGACAAAGCGTGCCCTATTACTGTACTTCCTTTATAAGGCGCTTGCGCAGATTCTAAGGCGGTCCTTATATCATCAAATAATATCTTTCCTTTTGAGAATTCCAGCAGTTTATTTATACCAACCGCCTCATACTCCCCCGTCACCGGATTCTGCTTTACCAGCACCTCCCCATCCCGCCCCAGCACCTCCGCATTTCTAACTTCCAA
>NZ_JBICCO010000200.1:0-223 GCF_043119405.1 Achromobacter sp. 413638 | reverse complement strand
TGGTTTTGCGACGCGAGTACGTGAAGACATAAACGGCTCAACGGCCTGGCAAGAAACCTGACATGAAATCCAGCACCGCGATGCTGAGGGGCTTTTTAGGTTTGCCGGGCGCGACTCTCATCATGGAGCGGGGGGCCTAGCCCCAACTGACTCCGAATAGATTTGAGCAAGCCCAATTTACGCCTACACCGCCTCGCTTGCAAAAATCGGGCTGACCATAGAT
>NZ_JBICCO010000199.1:0-253 GCF_043119405.1 Achromobacter sp. 413638 | reverse complement strand
TTATGCGCTGGCCCAGCGCCAGCGGCAGTGGCGTATCCCGGGCCGGCCGCAGGCGCCGGGCCCCGTGCGTATCAAGGCCCTGATCAATGGCGGCACGATCTCGGTGGCGCCTCGGATGGACTGACTGGCCGCGCGCCGGCCTGGGCGGTAGGCGGCGCGCCAGAGGTATGCAGCCTATGGCGGTATGCGCTTCCCGTACACGCGGGCGACGCGCCTGGAGCATCGCGCTGGCCCTGTCTTGCGCGGTGGCGCG
>NZ_JBICCO010000198.1:0-265 GCF_043119405.1 Achromobacter sp. 413638 | reverse complement strand
TGCGCCCGTCCGGCGGCATGCCGGGAGCCCCAACGGGCAACTCGGTCGGCGCCGGCGGCACGCTGGCCGGCTCGCGCCTGGGCAGCTGGGATGCGCTGATTCCGCCGGGCGCGAAGTTCCTCACGCCCTCGGGCCAGCCCAAGCGCCTGGGCGACGGCTTCTATGAACAGAAGGCCGTGTCCGACCAGATCCTGGCCACCACCGGCCAGCGCTTCCTGGAGAAGTACAGCGACAACGACACGCAGTACAAGGCCCTGCTCGCGGC
>NZ_JBICCO010000197.1:0-268 GCF_043119405.1 Achromobacter sp. 413638 | reverse complement strand
TCAGGTCTTTCAACCCGCTTTCGCGTCGCTGCTGTCTCAGCAGCAGAGAAACGAGATTATGAAGAAGTTTTTATCGCTTGTCAAGTCAGCGTCGCGTTTAATTTCGCTTCACCCACTTGACGGCGACCCCTTCAGGTCTCGCCGGAAAACCCTTTCGGATCTTCCTCTTAGCAGCTATCGAAACATCAGGGTATTCCCTAATTTTTCGGCAACTGCCAAGCCCGAAACTATAACACAACTTTTGCAGATTATGCAACCGGCTTTTGCC
>NZ_JBICCO010000196.1:0-269 GCF_043119405.1 Achromobacter sp. 413638 | reverse complement strand
TATGGCCCTGGGCGGATTTACCCCAAAACAGCGGTTGGCCATGGCCGCGTAGCGTTCCTACTTCTGGCAATCGCTAAAAATGGGGGGATTACCACAGGAGCCACGCCTGAGCGCGAATCTTGCCCTGGTCGAAGCCTTGCGCCGCATTGGGGAGCGCCACGGACTGACGCCGGCAGCGGTGGCGATCGCCTGGGCGCTGCGGCAACCCGCCGTGACCGGCGCCATCGTCGGCGCGCGACGGGCTGAGCAGGTCGATGGGCTGCTGGGCG
>NZ_JBICCO010000195.1:0-271 GCF_043119405.1 Achromobacter sp. 413638 | reverse complement strand
ACCATATTTTACATGCAAAATATGGTTATGAACAACACTTTCATTGATTTGTGACTATTTTAGGCAAGGAATTGATTTTTTTGGGCATCGGAAATTCAGTGCTTAAAACCTAAGCTATGCTTTGAAGACAATGCGGCCTGCATTAAATGAAATGATGTGGCTACCCCTTATAAAGAATAGGAATCAAAGATGAGCATTCAAAACCAACCCACAGCAGAACAATTTGCGGTCATTCAAGCCGTGGCCAATTTTTCTGCTAAGCCGATGCGCA
>NZ_JBICCO010000194.1:0-306 GCF_043119405.1 Achromobacter sp. 413638 | reverse complement strand
CGACCTGATAGGCCCAAGCATCCAAGGCTCTGCCAGCAAACTCCGGGCCGTTGTCCACGGTGATGGATTTGGGCAACCCACGCAGTTCCGCAAGCCGTTGCAGCACCTGCGCCACCCGCAATCCCGGCAGTGATGTATCGACCTCGATGGCAAGACACTCGCGCGTGTAGTCATCGACGATGTTCAAGCACCGGAACCTGCGGCCATAGGCCAGACCGTCGGACACGAAGTCCATCGACCAGCTCTGATTCGGCGCCGTCGCAACGGGACGAACTACCCGTTCTGCGGGAGCGATGCGCTTGCGGC
>NZ_JBICCO010000193.1:0-315 GCF_043119405.1 Achromobacter sp. 413638 | reverse complement strand
GGTAATCCCCCCGCAAAAGCGATGAGGTCAGAAGTAGAATTTTCTCGTTGAGGAGTTCTACCGCATGAAGAAGTCGAGATTTACGGATAGCCAGATCATTGAAGCCATCAAGCGCGTGGAGGCGGGTCTTGCCGTTCCAGAGCTGTGCCGAGAGTTGGGCATCAGCTCGGCTACGTTCTACAAGTGGCGTTCGAAGTATGGCGGCATGGACGTATCGCTGATGGCGCGCATGAAGGAGCTGGAGGCCGAGAACGCTCGGCTGCGCAAGATGTACGTCGAGGAGAAGCTCAAGGCCGAGATCGTGACGGAGGCGCT
>NZ_JBICCO010000192.1:0-332 GCF_043119405.1 Achromobacter sp. 413638 | reverse complement strand
GACGAATCCGTGTTCCTGTCCGACAGCGCGGGTAGCGACGACGGCATGGATGGGCTGCGGATGAGTTCGATGACCTACCGCATCGCCACCGGTCGCGACGCTGGCCGCAAGGTCGTCACGCTGCAAACATTGCCCGGTGACGCAGGCTCGCTGGAGGGCGATGCCGGCAAGGTCGGCGGCTTCTCGCTGCATGCCGGCGTGGCCGCGGAAGCACACGAAAGCCACAAGCTCGAAAAGCTGTGCCGCTACATCACGCGCCCGGCGATCAGCGAGCAGCGGCTGTCGATCTCACCGCAGGGTAGGGTGCGGTATCAGCTCAAGACGCCGTGGCG
>NZ_JBICCO010000191.1:0-336 GCF_043119405.1 Achromobacter sp. 413638 | reverse complement strand
GTGTATAGCGTATACAAGTGTCGTTCAATACAAAATCTGGCTGCCCCGTCAGCAGCCAGCCAACATCGATTACAACCCGAGTGCGCGATCATCGAGAGAACTCTCTGATGCGCCTGTTGTGTTTCTTCCAAGATTGGAGCGCATGCCCTGGGCGCGCGCTCAACCGGTTACGCCTGACGACCATAGCGAGTTGGTCCCACTCCTTCCCATCCCGAACAGGACAGTGAAACGACTTTGCGCCGATGATAGTGGACGGACGTCTGTGAAAGTAGGTCATCGTCAGGCTTTTATTGCTCAGAACCCCGCAGCTCACCGCTGCGGGGTTTTGTTTTTGTG
>NZ_JBICCO010000190.1:0-336 GCF_043119405.1 Achromobacter sp. 413638 | reverse complement strand
TCGCCCACTTCGAGAAGCACGGCGCGCTGGAGCAAGCGCACTACCGGCCCGCAGCGCGCGCGCCGCCGCCGGCCGCGTGACGAGGTGCCGGCCACACAGCCGGCAGCCAAGCCAGAGTCCGATCCGATGCGGCCACGACCCCGCAGGGCTGCGCTCGGCCCTGTGCCGGGATTCGGTGAGAAATGGCTACGCACTGAGCCGCTGCGTGGCCCCGCGATGTCGAAAACCCACGCATGAACCCCCGATCTGTGCCCGATCTGTGCCCAAAGCGGCGCTTGCGCGGCCGCTTCCTACCTGCCAGACTCGCCAAAAAGGGCGGTTGAACTTCCTATACCC
>NZ_JBICCO010000189.1:0-341 GCF_043119405.1 Achromobacter sp. 413638 | reverse complement strand
GGAATCCCGAGGAAATCGCGAAGGTGGCGCAGGCGCTGCGCGTCGAGCGGGACAAGGCGGAGGCCGCCCAGGATTTCACGCGAGTGCGCGTGCTCGACGACAAGCTGACGAACATCAGCTTGATGCAAAACGGCGGATTGTTCGATCTGAGCGAGGGCCTGACCTGGGAGCAGCGTGAAATTCTGGGGATGGCGCTGCAGGCGGGGTTGGATGGCGGGAAGCTGTCGGTTTCCCAAGTCCGCGCCATGGTGGCCAAGGTGCGGGTGGAAGCGTCGGGAGGGAAGGCGCAAGGGTCTACTGGTTCATCGCATGCGGATGCTGCCAGCGACGGGCAGCCTGCG
>NZ_JBICCO010000188.1:0-356 GCF_043119405.1 Achromobacter sp. 413638 | reverse complement strand
AAATGGGACCACGCATGTCGAATGGGATGCGGTGGACTTCATCGCCAAGCTGGCGGCACTGGTCCCGCCACCTCGCGCGCATCTCACCCGCTTCCACGGCGTATTCGCCCCGAATGCAAACC
This sequence comes from Achromobacter sp. 413638, assembly GCF_043119405.1. Taxonomy (NCBI): domain Bacteria; kingdom Pseudomonadati; phylum Pseudomonadota; class Betaproteobacteria; order Burkholderiales; family Alcaligenaceae; genus Achromobacter; species Achromobacter sp. 413638. The sequence goes on along the minus strand of NZ_JBICCO010000188.1, from coordinate 234 downwards.
TGCGTGCGCAGCTGACGCCCTCGGGGCGCGGCAAGCGGCCTGCGGGCGATGCGGCGCCAGTGGACGTCAGCGCCCACGACGAGCCGCGCAGCCCCGAGCAGAAGCGCCGTGCGATGAGCTGGGCGCAACGGCTCAAGCGGGTCTTTTCCATCGACATCACCACCTGCGCCCACTGCGGCGGCGCGGTACGGATCGTCGCCAGCATCGAGGAACCCACCGCCATCCGCGCCATCT
>NZ_JBICCO010000187.1:0-388 GCF_043119405.1 Achromobacter sp. 413638 | reverse complement strand
CCAATCACTGCTAGCGTGCTGATGACTGAGCTGGGCGATGCGCGGCAATTTGGTTCGGCGCGCCAGTTCGCCGCTTCGGTAGGCTTGGTGCCTCGCCAGTACAGCACGGGCGGCAAACCCACGCTCCTGGGCATCAGCAAACGGGGCGACAAGAACCTTAGACGATTGTTGGTACAGGGCGCTCGCGCGATCATGCGACACGTGGAGCGACGAACCGACCGGCTAGGCGCCTGGGTGCGCGAGCTGCAGGCCCGACGTCACTCGAACGTGGTCGCTTGTGCGCTGGCCAATAAATTGGCGAGGATCGCCTGGGCCATCCTCGCCAATGGAACGAACTACCGAAGTGAGCAGACTGTAGCGCCAGCCTGACCTTCATCACCGTTTTACG
>NZ_JBICCO010000186.1:0-420 GCF_043119405.1 Achromobacter sp. 413638 | reverse complement strand
TGGCCGGTAGTCGGCAGGCTCCGAGCCTGGAAGATCACGAACACAAGCCATCAGGGAATTCGCAATTCACAATGCTGTACCCAAGTGGCAGTTCCGGCTTTGGCGCCGGCCCTGGCTACACGATCAATGGCGCGATGCAGACCGGCGCCATGACAGCAAAAGGTGGGGCCGAAACCCGGCCCGTGAACGTCGCTTACCATCCCCGAATCCATGCCTAATTTCATGCATGGATTCGGGGGAGAAAAGCGACGTTGATGGGACGAGTTTCCGCCCCTCCGGAGGTCTCGGTCCATCGAGAGTTTCCGAATCCGCTTTTGCCTCCTGGCTGCATCTGTGATGCGCCGCTGGTCGTGTCCCAGAGATCCCCGAGCAACTGGTGCCGGTGGCTGCGGAACTGGTCAGCCTGCCTGCTGCCGAGCG
>NZ_JBICCO010000185.1:0-454 GCF_043119405.1 Achromobacter sp. 413638 | reverse complement strand
CCCGATGCCGGGGATCTGAAGCAGCCGCTGGCTGCGTTCATCCTCGCGCAGCTGTAGACACAGCTCACGCTCAATCTGGCCTACCTGCTCATCCAGATACTGAAAGTGCGATCGCAGCCGCTCCAGCAGCGCGCCTAGTTGGGGCGGCAGCGCGTGTTCGGCCAGAACCGCTGGCAAGCGTCGCAGGATCGCCTGACCACGAGGCAGGCTGATGCCAAACTCCAGCAAAAAGGCGTGCACCTGGTTGATCACGCCCGTGCGCTGAGCGACCAGTGATTCACGCACCCGATGCAGGGCAGAGACGGTCTGCTGAGCCTGATTGCGCACGCTCACGAACCGCATGCTCGGGCGCGAGGCCGCCTCGCAGATCGCCTGGGCATCGGCGAAGTCATTCTTGTTGCCCTGTACGAAGGGGCGCACGAACTGGGGGGAAATGAGCTTGGCCTGGTGGCCC
>NZ_JBICCO010000184.1:0-454 GCF_043119405.1 Achromobacter sp. 413638 | reverse complement strand
TCCGATGCCGGGGATCTGAAGCAGCCGCTGGCTGCGTTCATCCTCGCGCAGCTGTAGACACAGCTCACGCTCAATCTGGCCTACCTGCTCATCCAGATACTGAAAGTGCGACCGCAGCCGCTCCAGCTGCGCGCCTAGTTGGGGCGGCAGCGCGTGTTCGGCCAGAACCGTTGGCAAGCGTCGCAGGATCGCATGACCACGAGGCAGGCTGATGCCAAACTCCAGCAAAAAGGCGTGCACCTGGTTGATCACGCCTGTGCGCTGAGCGACCAGTGATTCACGCACCCGATGCAGGGCAGAGACGGTCTGCTGAGCCTGATTGCGCACGCTTACGAACCGCATGCTCGGGCGCGAGGCCGCCTCGCAGATCGCCTGGGCATCGGCGAAGTCATTCTTGTTGCCCTGTACGAAGGGGCGCACGAACTGCGGGGAAATGAGCTTGGCCTGGTGGCCT
>NZ_JBICCO010000183.1:0-455 GCF_043119405.1 Achromobacter sp. 413638 | reverse complement strand
TTCCAGGTGCGCCATGCGACGAATAGCCACTCCTACCCGACATCTGAACAAGTTCGGCCCCGGCCGCGACGGCTTTGCCAACGGCGATCCGATTGCCGGCGTGCCATCGACGGATCTGGAAGCCGAATGGTTTGATGCCATTCAAGAAGAAATCGCTGCTGTAGCAGAATTCGGCGGGATACCGCTCAATCCGAACGATAACAAGCAACTCCTGCAGGCTATCCAGCGGATCTATCAACTACAGAAGCAGCAAACTCCGAACGACACTACTGACGGTCGGCTGCTAACCGTTGGGAAGGCCTTTGGCCTCGGTGCTGTAAACCATCTCGGCCAGGTTGACCTGGACAGCGTATTGACGTCGCAAATTGCAAGTCAATGGAACAGTGCGTGGGCAACAATCGATAAGCACTATCCCGTCGCTGGCATCAGCGGCACCGGCAGTCTAGTCGTTGTGG
>NZ_JBICCO010000182.1:0-614 GCF_043119405.1 Achromobacter sp. 413638 | reverse complement strand
CCATGCCGTTTTGCTGCGGGCAGTGCGGCGTGATGAACTCCTGGCGCAGCCCGTAGCCTCGCGCCAGCGCGGTGTAGCTGCGAGACGTGAAGACCAGTCCGTTGTCCGATCGCAGCAGGAACGGCGCAGGCACGCGCCCCAGTGTTCCGAAACGGGCGATCAGGGCGTGTTCTAAGGCACTGCCAGCGGTGCAGGCCTTGCCGCTGCGCGACAAATGCCAGCCGAGCAACTCGCGGGTATGGCAGTCGATCACCAGCGCCAGCGTGGCCCAGCCATCCCGGCCCGCCCAGACACGGCATAGGTCCGTTGACCAACGCTCGTTGGGCTTGCTAGCCACCGACGGCAGCGCCTGGATTCGTGGTCTGAAGCCAATCGGCCGCTTGCGGACCTGCCTGCCCATCAGTTGGAACATGCGCTGCACGGTGTTCTTGTTGAACCCCAACAGATGCGCAACCGTCCGGTAGCCAAACGCCGGCGACTCTTCAATCATCGCCTTGATCGGGGCGACGAACTTCGGATCGACCTTCGGCGGCGATTTGACCGGTTTGTAGCAAACCGAACGGCGCGGCACGCCAAACCAGCGGCACAGCTTGGCAATCGAGACGGTGATGCCT
>NZ_JBICCO010000181.1:0-644 GCF_043119405.1 Achromobacter sp. 413638 | reverse complement strand
CCCGTCACGTCCGTCGTGCGGAAGTAGAACTGGGGACGATAGCCGTTGAAGAACGGGGTGTGGCGGCCGCCTTCTTCCTTGGACAGGATGTACACCTCGGACGTGAAGTCCGTGTGCGGGGTGATCGAGCCCGGCTTGGCCAGAACCTGGCCGCGCTGGACGTCTTCACGCTTGGTGCCGCGCAGCAGGATGCCCACGTTGTCGCCGGCTTGACCTTGGTCCAGCAGCTTGCGGAACATTTCCACGCCCGTGCAGGTCGTCTTGACCGTCGGGGTGATACCGACGATTTCGATTTCCTCGCCGACCTTGATGATGCCGCGTTCGATACGGCCGGTCACCACGGTGCCGCGACCCGAGATCGAGAACACGTCTTCCACCGGCATCAGGAACGCGCCGTCAACGGCACGCTCGGGCGTCGGGATATAGGTGTCCAGGGCTTGGGCCAGGGCCAGGATGGCCTGCTCGCCCAGCTCGCCCTTGTCGCCTTCCAGCGCCAGCTTGGCCGAACCCTTGACGATCGGGGTGTCGTCGCCCGGGAAGTCGTACTTGGACAGCAGTTCGCGAACTTCCATTTCCACCAGCTCGAGCAGCTCGGCGTCGTCGACCATGTCAGCCTTGTTCAGGAAGACGATGATGTACGGCAC
>NZ_JBICCO010000180.1:0-672 GCF_043119405.1 Achromobacter sp. 413638 | reverse complement strand
GGCGCGATTGCAGTTGTCGCCTGAGCCATCAGCGACGCTCGCAGCGCCATCGCATCAGCAAGCACTTGTTCCGCAGACGGGGGTGGGATATCGCCCCAAGCCGGCAAGCCGTCGGGGCCGACAACACGAGTCTTTCCGTGAGGCGCTGGCGCGCACGCGAATTCACAAAAGACATCTTCGTCGACAGGCACACCGTCCGTTGGCCACGTGCCGCTGCGTTCATAGTCATCCCGCAACGTGACTGGGTAAAACGCATTCGACGCCGCTGAGTAGTAGTAGTTCTTCATCATCGTCCCCAAACGTGGTACACGACCGTGATCGGATTGGTCCCGCTTTGCCACAACGTAAGCTGGCTAATCCCCGTGATTGCACAACCGCACGAGACCGCACTCGCAACAAGGCCGCCCGGACTGCAAATCGGGATCATGCCGCCCACGGGCCACGGGATCGGCAGATTGATGACGGTCGGTGCGTTGTTTGCGGCGACAGTCACAGAGCCACATTGCAAAAGTAAGCCACCCGGCACCCGCTGAAAGCCGTTTGGCTGCAACTGTTGATTTGCACCCGTGAAATCGTCAAGCGTGACAGCGCGCCGCCACGGTTTCCAAGTCCCAAGACTGCACGATCGGGTGTAAGTCTGAGCATCAGAAAACGTCGTGTACTGCTGCGTGA
>NZ_JBICCO010000179.1:0-718 GCF_043119405.1 Achromobacter sp. 413638 | reverse complement strand
CGGTCGGAACATCACCGTCGCGGACAAGGGCCTGGTGCAGGCCGCCGACACCCAGACCGCCACCGCCGCCGGTTCGATGCAGATCGCCGGCCGCGCGCTGGCCGGCCGCGACCAGACGCTGAGCGCGGGAGATGGCCTGTCGATCGACGGCACTGCCGCCGCCTTGAAGGGCGACCTGACCTTGACGGCCACGCGCGGCGACCTGATCCTGGGCGCGGCCTCGCGCCAACAGGCGGACGGCACGCTCACCGCCACCGCCGGCGGCGCGTTGCAGGCGCTGGGCTCGGCCTCGGCAGGCAAGGATCTGAGCCTGCGCGCCGGCGCCGATGCCCGGCTGGGCGGCGTGATTGGCACGCAGACCGGCAAGCTCTCGGTCAACGCCGCGCGCGACCTCTTCATCACCACCGATGGCCGGCTGCAATCCGGCGCGGCGCTGGCCCTGGACGCGGGCGGCACGCTGAACAACGCGGGCGTCGCCTTCGCCAGCGGACGGGCCGACCTCTACGCAGGAACAACGCTGGCCAACACCGGCTCGGTGCTGGCGGGCGGCGACCTGCAAGCCCGCACGCCGGGCCTGCTGAACAACGCCGGCCGCTTCGTGGCGGGCGTGGACGCCGATGGCAAGCTGAGCCAGCCGGGCAGCCTGACGCTGACGGCCGGCACGCTGCAACACGCCGGCACCAGTCTGGCCGGCAAGGACATGACGCTGTCCGCGACT
>NZ_JBICCO010000178.1:0-718 GCF_043119405.1 Achromobacter sp. 413638 | reverse complement strand
CGTCGCGGACAGCGTCATGTTCTTGCCGGCCAGACTGGTGCCGGCGTGTTGCAGCGTGCCGGCCGTCAGCGTCAGGCTGCCCGGCTGGCTCAGCTTGCCATCGGCGTCCACGCCCGCCACGAAGCGGCCGGTGTTGTTCAGCAGGCCGGGCGTGCGCGCGTTCAGGTCGCCGCCCGCCAGCACCGAGCCGGTGTTGGCCAGCGTTGTTCCTGCGTAGAGGTCAGCCCGCCCGCTGGCGAAGGCGACGCCCGCGTTGTTCAGCGTGCCGCCCGCGTCCAGGGCCAGCGCCGCACCGGATTGCAGCCGGCCATCGGTGGTGATGAAGAGGTCGCGCGCGGCGTTGACCGAGAGCTTGCCGGTCTGCGTGCCGATCACACCGCCCAGCCGGGCATCTGTGCCGGCGCGCAGGCTCAAATCCTTGCCTGCCGAGGCCGAGCACAGCGCCTGCAACGCGCCGCCGGCGGTGGCGGTGAGCGTGCCGTCCGCCTGTTGACGCGAGGCCGCGCCCAGGATCAGGTCGCCGCGCGTGGCCGTCAAGGTCAGGTCGCCCTTCAAGGCGGCGGCGGTGCCGTCGATCGACAGACCATCTCCGGCGCTCAGCGTCTGGTCGCGGCCGGCCAGCGCGCGGCCGGCGATCTGCATTGAACCGGCGGCGGTGGCGGCCAAGGTGTCGGCAGCCTGCACCAGGCCCTGGTGCGCGACGGTGATGTTCCGACCA
>NZ_JBICCO010000177.1:0-784 GCF_043119405.1 Achromobacter sp. 413638 | reverse complement strand
TTTGGGCGCTCATGATTGTAGGACCACATCCATTGCGTAGCGACGCGCTGTACGTGGTCCAGATCTTCCCAGTGATATTGGGACAGCCATTCGTAGCGCACGGTCCTGTTGAACCGTTCGACGTAGGCATTCTGTTGTGGCTTGCCCGGCTGGATATATTCGAGCTTTATGCCCCACGCCCCGGCCCAATCGACAATTGCCGCGCTCAGGTATTCGGGCCCGTTATCGCACCGAATGGCCAAGGGCTTTCCCCGCCAGCCGATGATCTGCTTGAGCGTGCGGATCACGCGCTCGGAGGGCAGCGAGAAGTCAACCTCAATGCCCAGCGCTTCGCGGTTGAAGTCGTCGATCACGTTGAACACGCGGATGCTGCGCCCATCGGCAAGCTGGTCATGCATGAAGTCCATCGACCATACCTGGTTCACGTTGGTCGGCACGGTCAGTGGCTCGGGCATCTGCCGAATCAGCCGTTTGCGCGGCTTGATCCGCAGGTTCAGTTCGAGTGCTCGATAGATCCGGTACACACGCTTATGGTTCCAGCCGAAGCCTCGAACATTGCGTAGATACAGGAAGCACAGACCAAAGCCCCAGTTGCGGTGGTTGTCGGTCAGACGCAGCAGCCAGTTGGAGATATCCTCGTTCTCAGCGTCCGTCTTGGCGACGTACCGGTAGCAAGTCTGGCTGACCCTGAACGCCTCGCAGGCCATCCGGATAGATACGCCACGATCTTGCACGGCACGTTGGGCCATCTCGCGGCGGCGAGATGGCCTCACCACTTTTTTTC
>NZ_JBICCO010000176.1:0-1052 GCF_043119405.1 Achromobacter sp. 413638 | reverse complement strand
CCCCGATTTTAAAAACCCCTGCTGACCACGGCATGGCCTATGAAGATGTGTTCTTCCCTGCTTTGGATGGCGTGCCGCTTGAGGCTTGGTACATTCCAGCCGTTCAGCCATCTGATTTGTTGATTATTGCCAATCATCCTTTGCCGATGAATCGCTATGGCTTGGCTGGACATTTATCTCCTTGGGACATGCTTGACCCGACAGAAATTAATTTTTTGTTTGAGTTAAAACACCTGCATGATGCTGGCTACAATATTTTGACTTATGACTTACGCAATTTAGGCCGTAGTGGCACAGGAGGCAATGGTGCTTGTGGTGTGGGTCGTTATGAGTGGCGTGATTGCGTTGGTGCACAAAACTATGTCAACGCACATCCAGAATTGTCAAAAATGAAAGTGGGTCTGTTAAGCCGTTGCACAGGTGGCAATTCTCAGTACGAGGCAATTTCACGTCATCCTGAATTGTTTAAAGATGTAGCGTGCATGGTCAGTCCAATGGTGGTTTCAATGGAAGCGTTCACCAAACATTATGCAAATTCTGTGGTGGCAGGTGCTGGTGATTTTCCTGAAATTTTGGACTTTGAACAAGTCAAAGCAGGCGGCTTGAAAAACTCAGAAATGACTCCTCACCTCTTTGCACCCGATGTCACTATGCCAACTTTGGTGGTGCAAGTGCGTGAAGATCGCTGGACTTCAGTGGAAGATGGCGAAAAAACTTTTGAGCTGTTGGGCGCAAAAGAAAAAGAGCTGTTCTGGATTGAAGGGACACCACGCCGTTGGGTTGGCTACAACTACTTTGGCAGCCATCCTGAAAAGTTAATTGGCTGGTTCGACAAATACATGAAGGTTTAAGTTTTGCTAAATATATAAGCTGTAGAAGTCGCGATCTGATCTGACAGTTACCTGTTTTGTGGATGCATAACTGTCAGATCAATTCAAATTAGTTACTTTTTCACTTTATGTTATCTGTTAGCAGGAGTGTTTATTGTTGAGGCTCAGACTAGCACTTAACATAACCCTCAACTTAAGAGCGGCATGATCCTGAGTTAGCGG
>NZ_JBICCO010000175.1:0-1052 GCF_043119405.1 Achromobacter sp. 413638 | reverse complement strand
GCAGGTAGAAATCCAGAGATTTGGGGGAAGACAACGGGGGCAATGAGTACATGGAACGATCAAGCAATGAAACATTTGCGAGAGATTGCACGGGCTCCAGGAGAATTTAAGAAAGTTACTAATGAACAGGGAGTCTCATTCTTGGAGAAACGCTTGCCTGACAGGCGAGGGGTTCGTCTTAATATGGATAGAACTTTTAAGGGATTTGTGGATTGATTTCATGGCTGAATCATACGAAGTTGTTTTTCAAGAGGTTCCGAGAAAAAATCTTTTTCTTCTTCTGAGAAAAATGAAGATGAATGCGAGTTTTATTTCAAATATCAATATATCAAGTGAGATTGAAATATCGAAAGATTTTGAAATGTGTGAGAGTTTAATTAATGACGTTATTGATAACCGAGGCGATATTTGCCTAATTGGCGAGTTTCATGGGTTTGTGGTTTCAGAGAAGGTGTCAATTAAATCTGTTCTTTTAAGGGTTGTGAAATATGGGGTAAATATTGATGTTGAATTATCTTTTGATGATGATGGGGATGTAAGTATTGATGATTTGATGAAAGAGCTGCATCAATACGCTAAAAAAATATCGGAAGAATTTGATGTTGGAGTTTTTTATGGAGGGTTGGAGCCTGCTATGGATATAAATACTAGATACTTTACCAATGATGTGGTTGGCCCTATGGGTTGTTAATATTTATATGGATGTGCCGCGATGGATTGGGGGCTGGTTGTACTGTGATGGTATTCACCCGGAACCGGTCGAGTTTGTCTAAATTTTTGTCGGCGAGATGTCTTAGTACAACAAATCCTTAGCGAATCTGCTGCGCTGCGCTCCGAGGGGCCATGTGGCGGAGGCTGTGGCGGGTACGGTGGCGGGAGGCGTGAGCGGAGCCAGTGGGGCGGCGGTTGCGAACATGTACAACCGCCAGCAGCACGAAGAAGAAGGTGAGCTGATCCGCAAGAAAGCATCAATCTATGCCGAGCGGCAGGGGATCAGCATCGCGGACGCCCAAGCCATCCTCACCGGACAGGCGCAGCGCCAGGCGGATTCA
>NZ_JBICCO010000174.1:0-1129 GCF_043119405.1 Achromobacter sp. 413638 | reverse complement strand
TATGAACAACGAAACCCTATGCGCCATCGCACGCCAATTGCTCAAGCAGCAGCAAGCCTCAAATTCATCTATAGTTGAAGGGCTATTGCCCACATGCAGCCCTGACATAGATCTTTTTTATCAGACCAGCGCTCAAGAGCTGCGACCGACACTGTACGCACCTGGATTGGTATTTTTATTTTCAGGTGAGAAAAGTGTACAGCTTGGGCAAAATTATTACGTATACAACCCCAGCAAAGCTTTGTTGCTGACTGGAGTTTATCCTGTGTACTGCAACATTCGCGCCAGCGAACAAGAACCTGTCATTGGGATACAAATCCGTTTTGAACGCAAACAAGTGGCGCAATTGCTACACCACTTGACTGTGCATTCAGACAGCACATCGGAACAGATGGCAGCAGCCCATTCGCACTCGGGTTTTTTGTCTGTTCAAGTGACTCCAGCCATCCAAACGGCTTTATACGGGTTGTTGAATGCACTAGGCAATCCAGTCACGTGCGATCTGTTTATGCCCACACACATTCAAACGCTGGTATATGCGGCATTAGAACAAGCCGATGTTTGTGCATTTATCCGCGAGTGGCTGGAGCAAGATGGTAGCTTTGCTAAATTTTTACAAGCCTCTGAGTTTCTTTTACGTCAATTGGATCAGCCTGTCACTTTGCATGATTTGGCGTCCCATATGGGCATGAGCATTCCCACCTTGCAGCGTAGATTCAAGCACTATACGGCCGATTCACCCATGCAATATCTAAAAAAAGTGCGCCTCAGCCACGCTTATGCTCGCCTCACGCAGACTAACTGCACCGTGCAAAGCGCCGCTTATGCAGTTGGCTATGAAAGCGTGTCGCAGTTCAGTCGTGAATTTAAACGCTATTATGGGCAGAATCCACAGCAGGTTAAGCGAATTTGGCTAAATTTGCCCAACGCGCCAAAAATGTAAAGTTAGCTTTAAATTCTAAAATCACTCACTTGAATTCTCGTTCTCAATCAGCGCTTGCTTCCAATATTCTGGTTCAGCATATCGAGCAACCAATGCATCGATATCTATTTTTGAGGTTGATGGACTAAACTCAAAATTGCCATACATATTGATGTGCTGCCATGCAACGGGCGAAATACTGTGAAG
>NZ_JBICCO010000173.1:0-1156 GCF_043119405.1 Achromobacter sp. 413638 | reverse complement strand
CCCCTTGTATCTTTAGTGTTGTTCGGACCGGCCACGTAACCCGATTTCCCCTGGGGCAGACTTTGTCTAGCCCGTCCTTGAGCATGGAGTGCGTGAGCTGGGCCGTCTTTCTCGTAGCCCGAACGGTTGTAGGAACGCAGGCAGTTCGAATAAACAAGGCAGGGAGCCGAAAGACATGTCCGATCCGATTTTTGTAGGAATAGATGTATCGAGCCAGACCTTGGAGGTGTGGCGCAGCGACCAGTCAGAGAGCCAGCAGTTCAGCAATGACGAAGCCGGTATTGACGCGCTGGAGCAACAGCTCAGGCAGTTGCCAGTGGGTTTGCTAGTGCTGGAGGCCACCGGTGGGTATGAGTTTGAGGCGGCCTACACGCTACAGGCGTCCGGTTTGGCTGTCGCGGTGGTCAATCCGCGCATGGCGCGTGACTTTGCGCGCGCGATGGGGCTGTTGGCCAAAACCGACGCCCTGGATGCAAGGATGTTGGCCGGGTTTGCCCAGGTGTTGCACCAGCACCCGCAGCGAGACCGTTTTATCAAGCCGTTGGCCGATGCCCAGTTGCAGCAATTACAGGCCTTGGTGTTGCGCCGACGACAGATCGTGCAGATGCTCACCGCTGAACGCCATCGTTTGCGGCTGGCGCACGCGGCCGCCCGTCCCAGCATTCAGAGGCACATTGCCTTCTTGAAGGCCGAACAGGACGATTGCGATGGCCAGGTCAGCCACCACGTACAGCAACATCACGCTGAACTGGCGCAAGTGCTCAGCAGCGTTCCAGGGGTCGGGGCAACCAGCATGGCGGTGTTGCTGGCCGAGCTGCCGGAGTTGGGCCGGCTTGATCGCAGGCGCATTGCCGCGCTGGTAGGGGTGGCGCCCATGAACCACGATTCGGGCAAGCTGCGCGGGCATCGCGCCATCATGGGCGGGCGAGCCGACGTGCGATGCACTCTGTACATGGCTACCTTGAGTGCCGTGCGCAACAACGTCGTCGTCAAAGCGTTCTATCAGCGTCTGGTGGCACTGGGAAAGCGCAAGAAAGTTGCATTGGTGGCCTGCATGCGAAAAATGCTGACCATCCTCAATACCATGGCAAGGCGTCTTACATGTTGGAATCCTGAAGTTCAGGCTTGACTGACAAGACGGTTGCTCAAGGGGGCG
>NZ_JBICCO010000172.1:0-1189 GCF_043119405.1 Achromobacter sp. 413638 | reverse complement strand
CTGGACCGGCTATCGGTTGGAGCGGGTGGAATGGCCGCAAGGAGATGGCCAGACACTGTCGTTGTATCTGAAGCCGGTCAGCAAGGTCATGAACTGCGCGCAATGCGGTGCACGCTGCCAGCAAATCCATGAGACGACGGTTCGCCGGGTGCGCGATCTGCCGCTGTTCGAGTACCGGGTGGTGCTGCACGTTCCTCGTCGCCGGGTTTGGTGCGAACACTGCGGCGGCCCGCGGCTGGAGAAGCTGGACTGGCTGGGCCGCTACCAGCGAGTGACGGAGCGGTTCGCCAAGGCGTGCGAGAAACTGCTGCAGGCCGCCAGTGTCCAGGCGGTAGCGGCCTTCTACGACCTGGGCTGGCATACGGTCAAATCGATCGACAAGATGCGCTTGCGAGCACGGGTGGCCGAGCCGGACTGGTCGACGATCCGGTATCTGGCAATGGACGAATTCGCGCTGCACAAAGGCCATCGCTACGCCACGGTGGTCGTCGATCCGATTGGGCGGCAGGTACTCTGGGTCGGCCCCGGACGCTCACGCGAAACGGCTCGAGCCTTCTTCGAACAACTGCCCGAAGGCGTTGCCGAGCGCATTGAGGCGGTCGCGATCGACATGACCACGGCCTATGAGCTGGAGATCAAGGAGCAGTGTCCGCAAGCGGAAATCGTCTTTGATCTGTACCACGTCGTGGCCAAGTATGGCCGCGAAGTGATCGACAGGGTGCGGGTAGATCAGGCCAATCAACTCCGACATGACAAGCCGGCTCGCAAGGTCCTGAAATCCAGCCGCTGGCTGTTGCTGCGCAACCGCCAAAACCTGAAACCAGAACAGGCCGTGCACCTGAAGGAGCTGCTGGCCGCCAATCAATCGCTGTTATGCGTCTACGTGCTGCGCGACGAACTCAAACGGCTCTGGTTCTACCGAAAGCCAGCCTGGGCGCAAAAGGCTTGGGGGCAATGGTTCGAACAGGCTCGACAAAGCGGGATCGCCGCCCTGCAAAAGTTCGCCGAGCGCTTACAGGGTTACTGGCACGGCATCGTGACTCGCTGCCGCCATCCTCTGAACACCAGCGTCGTCGAAGGGATCAACAACACCATCAAGGTCATCAAGCGTCGGGCTTACGGGTACCGCGACGAGGAGTACTTCTTCCTCAAAATCCGCGCCGCGTTCCCCGGTAATCCGCGATGAACC
>NZ_JBICCO010000171.1:0-1202 GCF_043119405.1 Achromobacter sp. 413638 | reverse complement strand
CGACGTCCCCCCGCCTTTGAGTAGCACGGTCATTTGGAGTCCAATCCCTCGACACAAGGAGATTGGACGTGAAGAAGCGTTTTTCGGACGAACAGATCATTGGCTTCCTGCGTGAAGCCGAAGCGGGCATGGCGGTCAAGGAGCTGTGCCGGCGGCACGGGTTCAGCGAAGGCTCGTATTACCTTTGGCGCAACAAGTTCGGCGGGATGGGAGTGGCCGATGCCAAGCGCCTGCGTGAGCTGGAGACGGAGAACACGCGGCTGAAGAAGCTGCTGGCGGAGTCGCTCCTGGAGAACGAGGTGACCCGCGAGGCCCTGCGAAAAAAGTGGTGACCGCACCGGCCCGCAGGGCGCTGGTGCGGTCGATGGTGGAGCGGGGCTTGAGCGAGCGCCGGGCGCTGGCGGTGGTACGGATGAGCGCCAGCGCCTATCGCTACCAGCCGCGGCCCGATCGCAACGGGGAGCTGCGGGAACGGATCCTGGCCCTGGCGCAGCGGCACAAGCGCTACGGCGTGGGAATGATCCATCTCAAGCTCAGGCAGGCGGGGTTGCTGGTGAACTACAAGCGCGTTGAACGGCTGTACCAGGAGGCGAAGCTGCAGGTGCGTCGCCGCAAGCGCAAGAAGGTGCCGATCGGCGAACGACAGCCGCTGGTGCGGCCGACGGCGGCCAACGAAGTCTGGTCAATGGACTTCGTGTTCGACCGGACTGCCGAAGGGCGGGTGATCAAGTGCCTGACCATCGTCGACGACGCGACCCACGAGGCCGTGGCCATCGAGGTCGAGCGCGCGATCTCCGGGCAGGCACTGACGCGCGTATTGGATCGGCTGGCGTTGAGCCGTGGCCTGCCCAGGGTCATCCGCACCGACAACGGCAAGGAGTTCTGCGGCAAGGCGATGCTGGAGTGGGCGCACGCCCGTGGCGTGGACCTGCGCCTGATCGAACCGGGCAAGCCCAACCAGAACGCCTACGTCGAATCGTTCAACGGTCGCTTCCGCGACGAATGCCTGAACGAACACTGGTTCGCCAACCTGCTGCAGGCGCGGACCGTTATCGAAACCTGGCGCCGCGAATACAACGAAGAGCGACCCAAGAAAGCCCTTGGCGGGCTGACTCCCCAAGCTTATGCCAAGACCTTGACCAACCCGGTTATCCTAACCCCGGACTCCAAAGCCGACCGCTACTGAAAGCGGGGGGACGTCG
>NZ_JBICCO010000170.1:0-1345 GCF_043119405.1 Achromobacter sp. 413638 | reverse complement strand
GGGAGTGTCAGAAATTCCGTGTTCAAGGCGGGCTTAGGAATTACACAGAAGGCCTGATGAACCGTTCCTGATAGAGGATAGCGAATTGGTTCATGGCCTGCTTCCAATCGCGAGCCGGCCGTCCCCAATCTGCGGTGATATTGCGCAGGGCCAGCCAGATCAGCTTTGTCGCGGCGTCGTCGGACGGGAAATGGCCTCGCGTCTTGATGATCTTGCGCAACTGGGCATTGATGCTCTCGATGGCGTTGGTCGTATAAATCACTCGGCGCACCTCTGGCGGAAATGCGAAGAAGGGAATCACGCGATCCCAGGCGCTGCGCCACGCGGCGCGGATCGTCGGGAATTTCTGCCCCCAGGGGCCTTCGGAGAAGGCATCAAGCTCAGCCTCGGCTGTCTCGGCGCTCGTGGCGGTATAGATCGGCCGAATGGCTGCGGCAAGCGCCTTACGCTCCTTCCAGGTCGCGTAATCCAGGCTGTTGCGGATCAGATGCACGATGCAGGTTTGCAGCGTGGTCGCGGGAAAGACAGCGGCCAGGGCCTCGGGCATGCCCTTCAAGCCATCGGTCACGGCGATCAGGATATCGCCCACGCCTCGGGTCTTCAGATCATTGAAGACCTTCATCCAGAACTTAGCGCCTTCGGTGCCCTCGATCCAAAGGCCAAGAATGTCGCGTGAACCATCGGGCAACACACCCAGCGCCAGGTAGATGGCCTTGTTGCGTACGACCGCATCCTGGCGGATCTTGACCCGCAGCGCGTCAAAGAAGACGACCGGGTACATCGGTTCCAGAGGCCGAGACTGCCAGGCAGTGACCTCGGCCATGACCTCATCGGTCACTGAACTGATGAACTCCGGTGAGACCTCGGTGGCATATTGCTCCAGCAGAAATCCCTGGATCTCGCGCACCGTCATGCCTCGGGCGTACATGGCGACGATCTTGTCGTCAAAACCTGTGAAACGCCGCTCGTGCTTGGGGATAAGCAACGGAGCGAAGCTGCCGTCGCGGTCGCGCGGCACCTCGATACGCACAGGGCCTTCCTCGGTGAGCACCGTCTTGGCGCCCTTGCCATTGCGCTGGTTGGCAACATCGGCCGGCTTGGCCGCACCGCTCGGATAGCCTAGATGATGGTTCATCTCGCCTGCGAGCGCTCGCTCAATCAATGCCTTCTTGAAAGCCAGAGAGGCGGCGTTGATGGCTTCGGCCGTCATCGGGCCGTTGCCGAACGACTCCAACAGCTCAGGGGGAATAGCCGGCAGATCCGCCAGCTTGGACTTCGGGGTGCGAGGCATACATACTCCTTGGACGTATGTTATGCCCTGAACACGAAATTAATGACAGGCCCG
>NZ_JBICCO010000169.1:0-1435 GCF_043119405.1 Achromobacter sp. 413638 | reverse complement strand
TCGGCTTGCAGTCCCTGGCGGATCATCGGGGACGCCCAGTCTCGATCACTTCTCGTCCTCGCCCAGCAGGGACTGCAATTTTTTTCTCGCGCGCAGCTCCAGCATCGCCTCGCCATACGCCTCTTGAAGATCCTTGAGCTGACGCTCGTACTGCTCGCGCACGTCCTGGGGATTGGCGCGCAGCGCGTTCTCCATGCCCCGCTTGCCGTCATCGACCCACTGCTCGACCTCCGAGGGTGAAAGGTCGTATTGGCGGCTCGCTTCGGCCACGGTGGTCTTGCCCTGGATGATGTCCAGTACCAGCGCACTCTTGCGCTTGGCCGTCCAGCGTTTGAGGTCGTCTTCCATTTTCGTGCTCATCGTCAATTCCATTAATTATGACGTGAGCAGGTTTTCACTGGGTCAATACAACTACACAATAGCCGCTCCACGGCAGAGTTCATAACACACTCTAGATCATTGCGACGCAAATCACGATCTGCAATAACGGTGAAATTAGAAAGAAATTCTATCTAAAATTTCCTTTAAATTCTTAGCATCTTCAGGATGACGCTGAAGATATCTTTCACACGCCTGTCGAACGTATGCATAGCAAATCGCTTCGCTCACAACAATCGTGCCTTCGTCTCCAGGGGGATATCCATAGGAAAACTCAACCCCATCAAAATGCTCTTCACTAAACAGACTGCTCATGTCAGGAAAATTGCAATACGCGCCATCCGTACCAAACCCCCATCTCTTCGCTATATAACCAACAGCCTCCAAAAAGCACCCATCACTATACATTCTGTCGAAGTAACCTTTAACAACCCAATAAGGATCCGACTCGCCATATGGTTGACCAAATAATTCTCTCATATGAATACCACATTACTTAGGATGAAAATTGGTCACTATTCCAGTAGCTTTATCCAAATACACTCTAAAAGTAACCCCTCCAGCGATAGAGTCATACTGGCTCAACCCCTTAGACAAAGCCTCTTTATATCCGCCACTTGCAGCCTGCTGCCCTAAATCAAGAATATTTTTATCGGTAAATATTTTTGGATCATAAACGGTTTTTTGAAATACTTCATTTTTATACCCAACAACACTTCCCGTTCGATCATATGCAGGAATTTGATATCTGATTTTAACAATCCCCGCAACAGAAGTTGGTGTATCACTAAGCACCTTCACACCATTTTTAGCCACTGCCTGATTGAAAATCATCTAGGTTATGAGTACCGCTAATCCCACGCCTCTGCGTCAGACCATCAAAATTGCTGAGATGATCCTTAATGCTGGGATTGAAACTTATCCCTTCTGGGAAAGTAGCCCCCACCTTCGCTCCCGGCAACGCCTTAACAACCGCCTCATACTCCCCCGTCACCGGATTCTGCTTTACCAGCACCTCCCCATCCCGCCCCAGCACCTCCGCATTTCTAACTTCCAG
>NZ_JBICCO010000168.1:0-1598 GCF_043119405.1 Achromobacter sp. 413638 | reverse complement strand
GCGCGGCGCAATTGTGGTTGAGTGCGGATGAGCTGGCGGAGATCGCGCCCTTGCTGCCTGAGGGTATGGGTACTAATGTGCCGGAGGCGGGGGCTTCGTGAGCGGGGGTCCCTCTCTGCGCGCACGATGACTATGCGTTCGCTCCGTTGCCGCCTTGGGCAGGCGGCAGCGGGGCTTCTGCAGACGGCGGGCATTCAGCCTATACCGTCGATAAGCCGTTCGGCTTCGCTGGCAATGTCGCCCCTCTTCAACTTCGCCAACCGAGTGACGTGCGAAGGTGCAGTCAGGTCTGGATCATCAACGGCAGGGGCTCAATCGAGTCCCCGGGATCCATCGCCACGGCCACCGCCAGCCGCTTGCGCAGGCCGGCGATGGTTATCGATAGTTTTCGAAGTCGCAATTCCTTCGAATCAAGGGCTTACGAAGACATCTCGATACTTGGCGATAGTCCTTGAAGGACCTCAATTCACTCCCACTCGATCATCAATGAGGCTCATAAGTTTTTATGATTAAAGGGATTTACGGCGACCGACATAAGCTCTACCGTCGCCATATACCGTCAAAAAACCGCGCTTAGCATTGGCGCGGATTATGGAGCGGTTTGCGGGGGATCGACGTTCTTACACATATTGTCAATCAGGAATCATCTTAACCCATCGCCGTTATGCTGAGGAACGAGATACACCCGAACAATTACTACCCTGACTGGCGCAACCTCGTGGGCATCGACATCACCCCCAAGGCCGTAATGTGTTCGCACTAGATAGACGCGTCAATGGAGGAGCCAATCGAGGCATGGACTACCAACAGCGTCGCCTCCAAACGTGTTCCCGAACGTCTGGCTAGTCATCAAGAATGAAGTCGAGAATTCCGTTGTCATCCATCACCGCCGAGTCCATAGGACCGGCACCAACGTCAACCTCGGCGAGCCGCATCTCCTCCAGCACCTGCTGCATTGTATTGACAACATCCCGCGGAGTAATCTGGCGCAAGTGCGAAACGATCTCCGCTACAGCGTCCTCGGTCAAGGGGAAGTAGCCTCTCTTCTCAGCCGCATCAAGATCGACCCTGTTTGATTTGAGGTCAAGCACGTCACGAATGAATGTCTTTGCTGCGTTCTGATCAAGGAAAGAAAACTCAATCTTTCTCGTCATGCGCGACAATACGTACTCGGTAAACAAGTGCTGTAGTGTATTGAGCTCGGCCGACGCGCCAATGATTAAACCGAACGCGTTTGGGCAGGCGTCATACAAATGCCGAAGCGTATCGTTTGTCTGCAGGGAGTCTTTTGCGGGCTGCCGGCTCAAATCATCTAACTCGTCAACAAAGAGATAGACGGCCTGTGTAAATCGCTCCTTCTCAGACTCTCCAATTTCAAGAATAAGCAGGTTAACAATCTTCGAAAAGAGCGTTACTGCTTCATGGTCGCTGCCAAGATGCTTAACCAAAAATGCGGCCAACTGCTCCGTCTTTCCACCAGTTTGATAGATCGATTGCGCGAGAGCTCGTTGGTCTGGTATCTGGAAGAGACGATTGATAGCGTCGTCGGGTTGAATACCTGGGTGCGCTACAGTGACCTCAAGGATTTTCTTAGATAG
>NZ_JBICCO010000167.1:0-1735 GCF_043119405.1 Achromobacter sp. 413638 | reverse complement strand
ACGTGCCGGGGGCGGAGGGCGCCGCTGGCAGTCCGGCGTTGCGGCTGGATGCGATTCCGGGCTTGCGCTACAGCTACAACGCCGCGACGCAGTCGGTGAACCTGGTGGTGCCGGACGCCTTGCGCACGCCTTATCAACTCGACATGCGCGGCGTTCCCAGGGCGCCTCCGGCCACCAGCGGGCGCGGGCTGGTGTTGAATTACGACGCCTACGCGCAGACCAGCGGCCTGTCCCGGTTGTCGCTGTATACCGAGCAGCGCTATTTCAGTCCGTCCGGCGTATTCAGCAACACCGGCATCACCTATGCCGGCGGGCGGGCGGACCGCTATATCCGCTATGACACCTACTGGACGCGCTCGGACCAGGACACGATGCGCACGCTGCGGCTGGGCGACACGATCACGTCGTCGCTGGATTGGTCGCGGTCGATCCGCATCGCCGGCGTGCAGTGGGGCCGCAACTTCTCGCTGCGGCCGGACCTGGTGACTTTTCCGGTGGCGGCGATCAGCGCGTCCTCGGTGGTGCCGTCCTCGATCGCGCTGTACATCAACGGGGTGCAGCAATACTCCAGCAACGTGCCGGCCGGCCCCTTCGTGGTCAACCAGATCCCCGGCATCACCGGCGCGGGCCAGGCCACCATCGTCACGCGCGACGCGTTGGGGCGCAGCATCGCGACGACGGTGCCGTTGTACGTGGACACGCGCCTGCTGGCGCGGGGCCTGTCCAGCTATTCGGTGGAGGCGGGCTTCGTGCGGCGGCGGTTCAGCGTGCGTTCGTTCGACTACGACCACGCGCCGGTCGTCAGCGCATCGGGCCGCTATGGGCTGGATGACGCGCTGACGCTGGAAGGGCATGCCGAGAGCGCGCCCGGCGTCTACAACCTGGGGGGCGGCGCGTTGGTCAGGCTGGGCGAGGCGGGCGTGGTCAGCGCTTCGCTGGCCGGCAGCGCGGGCCGTTACGCGGGCGGCCAGACCAGCCTGGGCTACCAGTACGTGCGGCCTGAGTTCAGCCTGGACCTGTTGTCCACCCGGGCGCTCGGCGATTACGGCGACCTGGGCTCGCGCGAGGACGCACCGGTGGTCCGCCAGACGGATCGCGCGACCGTGTCGTTTCCCATCACCCGGTCGCAGAGCATGGCCTTGAGCTACATCGGCTATCGCCAGCCGGACGCGCCGGCCGCCAGACTGGGCTCGGCGACCTATACCGTCAACCTGCACAGCCGCGTGGCCATGAACCTGAGTGCGTTCCACGACTTCAACCAGTCCGACTCAAACGGCGTGTACTTGAGCCTGACGCTGATGATGGGCGATCGGACCCAGGCCTTCGCGTCGGTCAGCCGCCAGCAGCGCCAGGACAGCTACAGCGTGGGCGCGCAGCGTTCGGTGGACTATGAAGGCGGCGCGGGCTGGTCGGTGCAGCGCGGACGCAGCGGCGGGCAGGCCTACACGCAGGGCCAGGCGCAGTACCTGGGCCGCTACGGCCAGCTGACCGGTCTGGCGCAGGACCTGGGCGGACGCACGCAGGCGGCGGTCCAGGCCTCGGGAGCGCTGGTGCTGATGGACGGCGTGGTCACGCCCTCGCGCCGGATCAACGACAGCTTCGCGCTGGTGTCGACGGGCGCGCCGGACGTGGATGTGCTGCACGAGAACCGCAAGCTGGGCAAGACCGACAGCTCGGGCCACCTGCTGGTGCCGGACCTGGTTCCCTATCAGGCCAATCGCCTGTCGATCGACGC
>NZ_JBICCO010000166.1:0-1753 GCF_043119405.1 Achromobacter sp. 413638 | reverse complement strand
ACGTCGATCGACACCCGGTTGGCCTGATAGGGAATCAGGTCCGGCACCAGCAGGTGGCCCGAGCTGTCGGTCTTGCCCAACTTGCGGTTCTCGTGCAGCACGTCCACGCCCGGCGCGCCCGTCGACACCAGCGCGAAGCTGTCGTTGATCCGGCGCGACGGCGTGACCACCCCGTCCATCAGCACCAGCGCCCCCGAGGCCTGGGCCGCCGCCTGCGTGCGTCCGCCCAGGTCCTGCGCCAGACCGGTCAGCTGGCCGTAGCGGCCCAGGTACTGCACCTGGCCCTGCGTGTAGGCCTGCCCGCCGCTGCGTCCGCGCTGCACCGACCAGCCCGCGCCGCCCTCGTAGTCGATCGAATGCTGCGCGCCCACGCTGTAACTGTCCTGGCCCTGCTGGCGGCTGGCCGACGCGAAGGCCTGGGTCCGATCGCCCAGCATCAGCGTCAGGCTCAAGTACATGCCATTCGAGCCGGACTGATTGAAGTCGTGGAAAGCACTCAAGCTCATGACCGCGCGGCTGTGCAGATTGACGGTGTAGGTCGCCGAGCCCAGTCTGGCGGCCGGCGCGGCCGGCTGGCGATAGCCGATATAGCTCAAGGCCGCGCTCTGCGACTGGGCGACGGGAAACGACAGGGTGACGCGGTCGATCTGCCGCGCCACGGGCGCCTGCTCGCGGGATCCGAGATCCCCATACCCCCCCAACGCGCGCGTCGCCTGCATGTCCAGGCTGAATCCCGGCCGCACGTACTGGTAGCCCAGGCTGGTCTGGCCGCCCGCGTAACGGCCCGCGCTGCCGGCCAGCGAAGCGCTGACCACGCCCGCCTCGCCCAGCCTGACCAGCGCGCCCGCTCCCAGGTTGTAGACGCCGGGCGCGCTCTCGGCATGCCCTTCCAGCGTCAGCGCGTCATCCAGCCCATAGCGGCCCGATGCGCTGACGGCCGGCGCGTGGTCGTATTCGAACGAACGCACGCTGAACCGCCGCCGCACGAAGCCCGCCTCCACCGAATAGCTGGACAGGCCCCGCGCCAGCAAGCGCGTGTCCACGTACAACGGCACCGTCGTCGCGATGCTGCGCCCCAACGCGTCGCGCGTGACGATGGTGGCCTGGCCCGCGCCGGTGATGCCGGGAATCTGGTTGACCACGAAGGGGCCGGCGGGCACGTTGCTGGAGTATTGCTGCACCCCGTTGATGTACAGCGCGATCGACGACGGCACCACCGAGGACGCGCTGATCGCCGCCACCGGGAAAGTCACCAGGTCCGGCCGCAGCGAGAAGTTGCGACCCCACTGCACCCCGGCGATGCGGATCGAGCGCGACCAATCCAGCGACGACGTGATCGTGTCGCCCAGCCGCAGCGTGCGCATCGTGTCCTGGTCGGAATGCGTCCAGTACGTGTCGTAGCGGATGTAGCGCCCAGTGCCATCGGCAAGGTTGGCGCGCCCGCCAAGATAGCTGATGCCGGTGTTGCTGAACACGCCGGACGGACTGAAATAGCGCTGTTCGGTGTACAGCGACAACCGGGACAGGCCGCTGGTCTGCGCGTAGGCGTCGTAATTCAGCACCAGCCCGCGTCCGCTGGTGGCCGGCGGCGCCCGGGACACGCCGCGCATATCGAGCGCGTAAGGCGTGCGCAACGCATCCGGCACCACCAGGTTCACCGACTGCGTCGCGGCGTTGTAGCTGTAGCGCAGGCCCGGAATCGCGTCCAGCCGCAGCTCCGGGCTGCCCGCCGCGCCGTCCGGCCCCGGCACGC
>NZ_JBICCO010000165.1:0-2230 GCF_043119405.1 Achromobacter sp. 413638 | reverse complement strand
CCACGCTGGCCACCAGCACGGGGCCGGGCGCGGTGGTGCCGGTGGCGCCGGGTTTCTGACCGCTCAGGCTGACCTGGACGTTGCCGCCGGACGTGCCCACGGGCAGTTCTATCGGTTGGCCGGCCAGGGTGACGTTGTAGTCGCTGGAGTATTCCTTGCGACCCTTGGACCGCTCTTGCGTGACGGTCGCGGTGCCGACGCGCGTGATGACGCGCTCACCGCCGGCGCCAATGTTGTTGATGTTCGGTCCGACGACCGACAGCGCGCCGCCGGCGGCGATCTGGCTCTTGTCGTTGGTGACGGTGCCGGTCAGCGTCATCGAGCCGCCCGACAGGATCTTGCCGGGGTCGGTCGACAGCGTGCGCGTTTCGGTAACGGTTTCGTTGACCTGGTAGTAGGTGAACGTGCCTCTCAGGCGGCTGCCGTAGTCGGAATTGAACTCGCGGATGCGCGCGTCCAGTTCCATGTGCCGGGCCTTGTACGCAGCATAGGCGTCTTCATAGGCCTGGCGGCGCGCAGCTTCGCTGGCCTGGCATTGCCTGTCGCGGTCGCAAGGACGCTCTGGCTCGACCCATACAGGCATCGGTCCGGACGGCGGCGTGACGCCGAACACCGCCCAGACGCGCGCGTCGCCAGCATATCGGAACCCTTCGTCTGTGTAGCCGCACGACGCGTTGCCGGCGTCGCCGCCTTCACCGTAGCAGATGTACTGCGGCGGAAGGTACGTCAACGGAATCGGCACGTTCTTGCCGGACTTGTCACGGAAGCCGGGCGCGTAGTTGAACGGCGGCCCGTAGCGATCCGCCGGGTATTTGGTCGAGGGCAGCAGCAGCTTGCGCTCGGGATCGTCGTCCAGCCAGGCGGGATCCTTGCTGCACATGGGCGTGACTTCGTCGCAGAGCCAGTTGGTCTCGGCGTCGTACATGTCCGTGGTGCCTTCGGGCGTGAAGTACACCTTGGGCTTGGACGACACGACCACGGTCTCGCTGGCGTAGCGATTGTTCTGGTTCAGCAGCGTGGCGGCCGAGATGGTGGCGTTGCCGGCCGCTTCGATCGTGGCCGAGGGGTTCTGCAATGAGACGGCCTGGCCCACGGCTCGGCCGGCGGCGTCCAGCGCGCCGCCGATGCGCAGGTCGCCGGCCGAGTAGATCAACGCGTGTTCGCGGTTGACCAGATAGGTCGCGCCCAGGTCCATGGCGCTGCGCGCGGCGATCACCGCCGCCCCGCCCGCGCCTACGTCGTTGACCAAAGAGCCCGTCCCAATGGCCAAGTTATCGCCATAGATCCGGCCCAGGTTCGTCACGGCGCCCGCCGTGATGCGCGTGTTGACGCCGTCGATCAGGCCCGCGTTGGTCAGCGTGCCGGTGACGTTGATCGTGTTGTTGCGACCGGCCACCAGCTCGCCCGTGGCCTGGTTGTTCAGCGTGCCGGCCTTGACGCCCAAGTCGCGGCCCGCGGTGATGCGCGCGCGGTTGTCGAACGTGCCGCCCACGGTCAGATTCAGGTCGCGGCCGGCGGTGATTTCGCCTTCCTGGTTCAGGGAACCCGCGTACTCAAAGGACAGGTCCTCGCCCGAGCGCAGCGCGCCCAGGCCCTGCAGCGCCTTGACGATGACGGTCAGGTTCTTGCCCGCCAGCAGCTTGCCCTGCGTGTTCTTGAGCGTGTCGGCCTCGATGCGCGCGACGCCTTGCGAGGCGGCTTCGCCGGCGGTGTTGTCCAGCTCGCCGGTCTTGATGCCAAGGTCCTGGCCGGCGCTGATCGCACCGCCCTGGTTGTTCACGCGCCCGGCCACGATGCTGACCACCTTGCCCAGCACGCCCTTGGCGGGCGCGTTGCTGACGGTCAGCGTGTTGCTGTTGTCCAGGCTCGAAGCCGTCAGGGTCAGCGTATCGTCGGCCTGCAGCAGGCCGCGCTGGTTGTCGATGGCGCCGCTGGTGGTGACGGTCAGGTTGCCGCCGGCCACGGTGCCGTCGCGGTTGACCAGGCTGGCGGCATCGATGCGGGCCTTGCCGGCCGCGGCGATGGTGCCGCCGGTGTTGTCCAGCTCGCCTCCGAGCTTGATGGTCGCATCGCCCGAGGACGTGATCTTGCCGCCCGGGTTGCGCAGGTTGGCGGCGGACAGGTCCAGGCCGCCGCCATGCAGCGTGGCGCGGGACGCGTCGATGTCCTGGGTGGCGGCCACGGTCATCAGGCCCACGGAGGACAGCGTGCCGCCCGCCAGGTTCATGCC
>NZ_JBICCO010000164.1:0-2250 GCF_043119405.1 Achromobacter sp. 413638 | reverse complement strand
TTCGCTTCGGGGCGGCACCTGGATGATGGGCGGGCTGACCTGGATCTCGTCGGTGGGCAACAGCACGTCGTCGCCGTCGCGCTGTTCCCAGGCGTAGACCCGCACCTGACCATAGACCGGCATCGCGTCCGGGTTGCGCAGCGTGATGCCGCTGGCGCCCTGTTGCGGCGCCATGTCGACCATGACCGGGGAAATCTGCAGCGTGGCCGCGCCCGCCGGACCCGTCGGGCCCAGCAGGACCGCCACCGCCGCCAGCACTGCAAGCATGGCTGTACGCACGGTGGCGGCTCCTCAGAAATAGACGGTGGCGGTGACGGTGGAGCTGTAGGTATCGGGCGCCGGCGTGGCCTGGGCCGGCACCGAGCCGTTGACGGTCAGCGTCTGCGCGGCCCCGGTACCCGTGCCGCTCACGCGCGCCGCCACGGTGGCGTCGCCCCAGACGGTGCTCAGGTCGGCCTTGTACAGTTGGTAGGCCACGGACGCCGTCGTGTTGACCGTGCCGAACATATGCCGGCTGGCCTCGGTATTGCCCGTGCCAGTGCCCGCGTTCAAGCCGACGGTATACGGCGTGGTGTTGGTGCACGTGACAGTCAGCGTCGAGGTGGATGTCACCGCCGTGCTCAGCACGCCCTGGGGGCCGAATGCCAGGTTGTTGGCGGCGATGGTGCAGTTGGCCTGGATGACGATGGTGACGTTGAAGTTCGCCGTGCTCTGTCCCGCGGCCAGGTTCGACGCGCACACCAGGGAGCTGAGCAAAGAAAATGTGGCCGAGCGATAGATCAGGCGTTTCATGAGCGCTACTCCACGAAATACTGCTGAATCAACCTACCCGCAATTGATGCATGTCATGTCAATTTTGAAATTTGACGAAACATACAGCTATTTTCCATTCTCTCTGGCTTTCTTCAAGACATTTTCGATATTTTCCCGCTATTTTTCTGTCTTCCCCTTCGAAGTAGCACCAATGTTCGGCAATAAAACTTGTTGTAATTCAGGGAATTAGCTGCCTTTTCGAAAAAGGGGACAAAATTCATACACAAAATGCCGCCTTGATTCGGCATTTTTCAGCGACTTTATGTACGAATTTTTTCGATTATTGGCAGCATTAATTAGGGCGAGGACCGAACGTGACCGAAGGGTCTCAAAAATCCTCTCACTCGCCGCATTGCGCGGCTAGCCGGTGTGCGACCGCTGTCGCCCCCGCCGTGTGCGGGTTCAGAATGTGATGGTGGCCGTGACGGTATCGCTATAGCTGCCCGGCCTGGGCGTGGTCTGCGCCGGCACCCGGCCATATACCGTATGGTTCTGCACCGTGCCCGACCCCAGACCGGTCTTGGGCGAGCCGCCGCTCGCATCGCCCCAGACGATGGCGTAGTTCGACCCCTGGTACAGCTGGTAGCTGACCGTGTCGGCGGCGGTCGAGTGCTTCATTTTGCGCGCCAGCACGTTGCCGCCCACCGTCCCGCCATTGAGCGCCAGCGAATACGCGTTGTTGTTGGTGCATTGCACGCTGATCTGGCTGCTGCCAGGCACCGGGGCCGTCAACACCCCCTGGGCCGGAAACACCAGATTGGTGGCGGAAATGGTGCAGTTCTTCTGCACCAGCGCCTTGACCGTCAGCGGGATACTCAAGGTCGTGTCCGGACTGCTCAATGGGCAATTCGTGAATGCGCCGAAAAACAGCAGCCCGGTTTCCACGTCGACCCTGGCGCTGACGCCGCCGTAGGTCTCGAGGTACTGCGTATCGACATTGCCCACCGTCGACACCGAGGTCTGCCCGCCCGGCAGCTTGGCATAAATGGGCACCATTATCGAACCATTGCCCAGGACATTGAGCACCTGGGAGGTGGGCGGCGAAGTCGTCGCATCGCCCCAGACGGTCGTATACCCGGCGTCTGTATACAGGTTGTAGTTCATCCGGTAGACGCCGTTGCCCATCGCGCGCGCCGCGATCGACGGACTGGTGTTGCCGATCTCCAGGCTGATGCATATCCGCGTCGTAAAATACAGCCCTGAACAGTTCACATCGATCAAGCCGCCATTGTTGTAGGTATCGGCGGGCAGCAGGGGATTGACGGCGCCGAAATCGATAGTGGTCGAACTGCCCGACAAATTGCAGTTCGCCTGGGCTTGCGCCGCGCCCGCCCAGGCCCAGGAAAACACAATCGCGATCAACAGGATGGCTCGTCTCATTGCTTGTGCTCCTCCAAAGGCTGGCAGACGAACGGGCCCAGCGTGGGCAATTGCCGG
>NZ_JBICCO010000163.1:0-3041 GCF_043119405.1 Achromobacter sp. 413638 | reverse complement strand
GGCGTGCCGGTGGTCAACATCGCGCCGCCCTCGGCGGGCGGAGTCTCGAACAACAAGTTCACGCAGTTCAACGTCGGTCCGTCCGGCGTGGTGCTGAACAACAGCGGCGGGGCCAGCCAGACGCAGCTGGCCGGGCAGGTCGCGGGCAATCCGATGCTGGGCAACCAGCGCGCCACCACCATCCTGAACCAGGTCACCGCGCCCAACCCCTCGCAGCTGATGGGCACGATGGAAGTGGCCGGCAACCGCGCCAACATCATCGTCGCCAACCCGGCGGGCATCACCTGCAACGGCTGCGGCTTCTTGAACGCGGACCGCGCCACGCTCACGACCGGCAAGCCCATGGTGGGGCCGGACGGCGGCATCGGCTTTGATGTGGCGGGCGGCAAGCTGCGCGTGGAGGGCGCGGGCCTGAACGGCGCGAACCTGAGCCGCGTGGATTTGATGGCGCGCACGCTGGAGATCAACGCGGGCATCTGGGCCGATCAGCTTCACGTGACGGCCGGCGCGGCCAAGGTCGACTACGCGACGGGCGCGGTATCGGCGGGCCAGGGCGAAGGCCCGGCGCCGACGGTGGCGCTGGACACGGCGGCGCTGGGCGGCATGTATGCCAATAGCATTCGCTTGGTCGGCACCGAGGCTGGCGTGGGCGTGAACGTGGGCGGCAATCTGGTCGCCTTGACGGGCAATCTGGAAGTGAGCGCGGCGGGCGACGTCAGGATCACGCCCAGCGGTACGATGCAGGCGGCGCGTGATGTGCGCGTGGCCGCCGGCCGCGATGTGGCGGTCGAAGGCCGAGCGCAGGGCGCTGGCGCGGTTGCCCTGACGGCGGGCCGCGACGCGGCGGTCACGGGCGCGGTGAGCGCGGGTCAGGCGCTGACGGTGGATGCGGCCGTTGATGTGTCGGTGAGCGCGCGCGGCAGCCTGCAGACGCAGGACGCATTGCGCGTGGCGGCGGGGCGCGATCTGGCGCTGGGCGGTTCGCTGGTGATGGGCGACCAGGATGTGCGGGTGCAGGCCGGGCGCAATCTGCGCGCGGGCACGGTGGCGGATAGCGGCTCGGGCAATGGCAACGGTGCTGGCAACGGCAATACGGGCGGCACCGGCAACAACAATGGCGGCACCGGCGGCAATAACGGAAGTAACGGCAGCGGCAATAACGGTGGCAACACCGGAAGCACCGGCGGCAATGCCGGCAACGGCGCAGGCACGAGCAACGGCTCGGGCGCAGGCGCCAGCACAGAGACCGCCGCCAGCACGCAATCGGTCGGCCTGGTCTCCGCCAAGGGCGCGCTGACGCTGCAAGCCGGCCGCGATGTCCAGCTGCCCGGCCAGATCTCGGCCGCGCGCACCTTGCAGGCCGAGGCCGGCGGCGAGCTGTCCACGACCGCCAGCGCGCGCCTGCAATCGGGCCAGGCCATGGGGATACGCGCGGGCGAGGGCGTGACGCTGGCCGGCTCGGCCCTGAGCGACACCAGCCTGTCCATCGACGCGGCGCGCGAGCTGCGCCTGGACGGCAGCGCGCTGGCTTACGGCGGCACGCTGCGATTGGCGGGCAATGACGTGCTGCTGGGCGCGACCAGCAAGACGCAAGGACGCGGTATCGACGTCACCGCCACGCGCGACCTGCGCGCGAGCGGATCCTCGGTCTCGGCCGGCGCGGCTCAATTGAAGGCTGGCCGCGATGCAGCCCTGTCCGGCACGCTTGCCGCCGATGGCGACCTCAAGCTGCAAGCCGGCGGCGCGGCGAGCAACGACGGCCAGCTGTCCAGCACCGGCAAGCTGCAACTGCAGGCCGGCGGCGACGCCACCCTCAAGGGCAGCCTGCGCAGCAACGGCGACCTGACGGCGGACGCGGGCGGCAAGCTGGCGCTGCTGGGCAGCGCCAGCGCAACGACGGGCGCGTTGAATCTGACCTCGGTGGGCGACCTGTCCATCGGCAAGGACGCCACGGCCCAAGCGGGCGGTGCCATCGGCCTGCGCACGCGAGGCAACTTCACCACCGCCGGCGCGATGACGTCGCTGCAAGCGCTGACCATCAGCGCGGCGGGCGATGCGGCTATCGACGGCAAGCTGCTGGCGGGCGGTCCGCTGTCCATCGATGCGATCGGCAAGATCGCGGCCGGCGCGGACGCGAAGCTGCAGGCCAAGGGCGCGCTGCGCCTGGATGCGGGACGCGACCTGACGCTGGCCGGCCTGGCCGAGACCAACGCTGGCATGACGCTGGCCTCGGGCGCGGACCTGCGCGTGGACGGCAGCGCCATGGCCTATGGCGGCGCGCTGTCGTTGACGGCGGGTCAGGGGCTGACGCTGGGCGCGACGGGCAATCTGCAGGCCAGCGGCCTGCTGCAAGCCCAGGCCGGCGGCAAGCTGCAAGCGGACGGCACGATCTCGGGCGAGCAGGACATCCGTCTGTCGTCCAATGCCGACACCGTGGTGAACGGCAAGACGGTCGCCAATGGCCTCTTGAACATCAAGGCCGGCACAGACCTCGTCGTGGGCAAGAACGGCCTGGCGCAAGGCAGCGGCAAGCTGTTCCTCTTCGCCGGCCAGGACCTGCGCATCGCCGGCACGGCCGGCACCGCCGAGACGGCGGCCACGGGCGGCGGCACGCTGCGCGCCGAGGCCGGCCGCGACATTTTCGTGACGGGCACGGTCACGGCCAGCTCGCCGGCCAGTCTGTCGGCGCAGCGGCACATGAGCGTGGACGGCACCGTCACCGCGCTGAGCGGCGATCTGACCACGCAAGCCGGCGGCGACCTGAAGGTGGCCGCGAGCGGGCGTTTGCAGTCCTCGGGCAAGCTGGACGCCAAGGCCGGCGGCGATATCGACTCGGACGGCACGCTGGCGGCCGGCGGCGCATTGGCGCTGGCGGCCACGGGCGACGCGCGGCTGGGCGGCACCATTGCCGCGCTGGGCACGAGCGCCCAGGGCACGCCGCCCGCGCCCGGCGGACGCAGCCTGTCCGTGCCGGCCAGCGGCGACCTGTCCGTGTCGGGAGGGCGTGACCTGATCATCAAGCAAGGCGCCCAGGTGCAGGC
>NZ_JBICCO010000162.1:0-3157 GCF_043119405.1 Achromobacter sp. 413638 | reverse complement strand
CGAATCCGCCTGGCGCTGCGCCTGTCCAGTGAGGATGGCTTGGGCGTCTGCGATGCTGATCCCCTGGCGCTCCGCGTAGATTGATGCTTTCTTGCGGATCAGCTCGCCTTCTTCTTCGTGCAGCTGCCGGTTGTACATGTTCGCAACCGCCGCCCCGCCGGCTCCGCTCACGCCTCCCGCCAGCCCCCCTGCCGCTGCCGCCACCGTATTCAGAATCAACCGCTCGGCCGTCTCCCGCAGTTCCGGCGGGAGGTCGGCCACCGCGCGATTGATCTGCTCGCGCACGGCGCTCGCGGCCACGTCACCCGCCACCGTACCGGCGATCGCGCCCGCCACGTTGCCCCCACCCAGCGCGGCAGCGGCGCCAGCCACGCCGGCGTGCAGCGCGATGCTGCCGATCTTTCCTTCGCCCCAGGTCTCCGGATCCTGCTTCGCCAGGTCCTTCAGCGCGTCACCCGCGATCTGCATTCCCAGCTGACCCAGCGCCTGCTGGAATTCCAGCTTTTCCCGGACCTTGTCCTTGTCGAAGATCTTGCCGATGCTGCCATTCGCGCCAGCCGTGTCGCGGCTCAGACCTGCCGTGCTATCGCGGCCGTTGAGCGCGTCCGCGCGGACCTCGATCTGGCCTTCCGCCACCGCGGTCCGCGTCGTGCCCGAGGCGCTGCCGCTAGTGCTGGCGAAGCTCAGGCCGGACGGCGATCCGCCCACCGCGTCGCCCTTGTTTTTCTTGTCGAAGGCGCCCGACATGCCCAGGTTGATGCCGGTGGTGGTGGACGAGTAGGCGGCTTCGTTCTTGATATCGCTGAAACCCAGCGTCTCGGTCGACAGACGGTTCCTGGCAGCCGGCGCTTCGCTGGCGATCACCGCGCCGTTCAGTTGCGTGTGCCTGCCTACGTTGATATCGAACCCTTGCGCGCCCGCGTACAACCCCGTCTGCTCGATGACACTGTCGAAGTTCGACTTGGTCTTGTTCTGGCTCGCGCCGATGTAGGCGTTGCCGGTCATCGACCCAAAGCTGAAACTGCCGCCGGCATTGACCTGCGTTTGCCTGGACGTGTAGCGATCGCTGTCCTGCTGGCTGGAGAGAGCCAGGTCGCGGCCGATGTCGGCGCGGATCTGGTCCGCGCGCGCCTGCGCGCCTTCGATCAATGTGTCGCGGCCCGAGATCAGCATCAATTCGTCGCGCGCGCTGACCTGGGTCTCGCGGTGGGTCGTGCCGTTGCCCCTGGCCTTGCCGTTGCCCAGGTAGGCGTTGGCGAAGACGTTGATGCCCACGCCGCTGCCGCCCTCGTTCGCGCCAATGCCCACGCCCAGCTTCCAGCCGCTGCTCTTGTTCTTGGAGATTTCGGTGGCCTGTTCCGCCTGGCCTTGCAGCAGCAGATCGCTGCTGGCCGCCAGCAGCACGTTCTTGCCGACGATGTCGCTGCCAACCACGGACAGCCTGCCCGAGTCCGGCGCGCCCTGTTCGCCCAGCGCCACGATGGCGACCTTGCCTCCAGCCATCACCGAGGCCCCGAATGCGGTTTCCTGCGTGCGTCGGGTTTCGCTGACGGACTTGTTGGAACCGATACTGATCTGGAGCTGCGCGCTGGCCTGCTCCTTGGTGGCCGCGGTCGCGTCCTCCGCCCTGGCCGCTTCCATGTAGCGGTTGGCCTGCACGGCCTGGTAGGCCGCCTGGCCGACCTTGACGGCCGCCAGACGGCTGTCCTTGGCCTCGGCTGCCTGCATCAGCGTGCCCTGGATCTGCTGGGCCGCGCCCAGCACGCCTCCCCCGCCTATGCCGATGGTCAGGCTCGATTGCTTGACCGCGTGATATTCCTGCTGCCGCGCCTGTCCCAGGCCCGCGACGATGTCGACGTCGCGGCCGACAACGGAAATATTGCCGTCCTGGGCCAGCAGACTGCTGGCCATGACGCCGACATCACGGCCGGCGTCCAGGTAGAGGTTCCCGGCCGTGCTGCCCACCGTGCTGCCCGCGTAGCCGCCACTGACGCCCTTGATCCAGTCGGTACGCTCCTGCTTGTTGTAGCCGATGCTCAAGCCCCCGCCTGCGCCTATGCCGGACTTCTTGACCTTCTCGTACTGGTAGCTCGTGTAGGTTTCTTCCGCGGCCAGCACCTGAATGTCGCGGCCGGTGGCAACTCGCAAGTCCTGCTCGGCGATCAGGTTGGACCCCAGCAGCGTCACGTCCCGCCCCGCCGAGACGACGGCAACGCCGCCCGAGAAGGTGGATGCCACGGCTCGCGTCTGATCAGATGAACTGATGGTGTGGGTGGTCTTGGACGACAGCAAACCCCGCTTCTTGCTATAGCTCTCGTCATAGGCATAGGCCGTTTCCAAGCCTGCCGTGAGGTTGACGTCGCGCCCGGCGCCCACGACCAGTTGCTGGTCCGCCGTGACGTTCGCCGCCCGCGCGTTGATGTCCTGGCCGACGACCAGCGTCAGGTTGCCGCCGGCGGCGATGTCGGCGCCGATATCCCGGCTGCTGCGGGTTTCATGACGATTGCGCGAGCCGCGCGCGATGCGATCGCCGTGGCTTTCGGTGAGCGTATCCAGGGCGATGTCCCGCCCGGCTTGCAGGCGCGCATCGTCCTTGACCGCCACTTGCGCGGCGGTCAGCGTCAGATCGCGGCCGGCCTGCATGGAGAGGCTGCCGGCATCCACGCGCGCCACGCCGGTCAGGTACGCCCCCCAGCTGCTGCCGTAATTCTCCGACGCCGAGGTCGACGTCAGCGCGATATCGCGTCCGGCGCTCAAGACGACCTTGCCGCCCTTGATCGACGAGACCAGATTGCTCAGATCCTCGCGCGCGGCCAGGTTAACGCTGCCGCCCTGAATAGCGCCGCCGGCCTGGTTGACGATATTGCCGGCGGTGATGACCGTGGCCTCGCGCGCGCCGATGGTGCCGCTGTTGGTCGCATTGCCGTCCACGGCAATATTGACACTGCGGCCCGCCAGCAGCGTGCCGTCGCCCTTCAGGTCGCCCGCGCGCACCAGCAGATAGACCTGCGGAACCAGCACGGTTTCGGTGGTGCCGTCGGGCAGGGTCACGGTCTGTTCGACCAGCCAGACCAGGTCAGTGGTCAGCTGGCGCTGCTGTGCTTCGGTCAGCGCGACGCCGAGCTTGATGCCGTTGTCCTGCGCGAACTTGGCGCCG
>NZ_JBICCO010000161.1:0-3564 GCF_043119405.1 Achromobacter sp. 413638 | reverse complement strand
CGCCCACCCGCCGTGTCTCGCAGCTCTACGATGCCGTGCTCGCGCCGTGCGGGCTGAAGGTGTCGCAGCATTCCATCCTGTCTCACATCGCGCGCGCCGGCGCGCCGTCCATGACCGACCTGGCCCGCCTGCTGGTGTTGGATCGTTCGGCGCTGGCGCACAACCTCAAGCCCCTGGTGCGCGATGGTTATGTCCGCACCACGCGCGATCTGCGCGACGGGCGCAGTCGCCGCGTCGCGCTCACCGATGCCGGCTGCGAGAAGCTGACGCAGTCGCGCCGCCTGTGGACCGACGCGCAGGCCCGCTTCGAGGCCGCCTACGGCGCCGAGCGCGCCGTCGCGTTGCGGCGCGCGCTGGCCGAGATATTCTCCGAGGATTTCGCGCTGGCGTTCAGCCGGGGCTAGGGACGGACGCGGCCAGCGCCTGATGGTGTCCGCGCCTTAGCGCGGGCCGCGAGCGGAGGCGCGGTTCGACAGTCCCAGCAGCGCGATGGCCGCCAGCACGCAGGCCATGCCGGCGAGCTGGCGGGTCTGCAGCGCCTCGCCCAGCAGGCCCGCCGCCAGCAGTACGGCGCATACCGGCGCGACCGCGGTGAACAGCGCGGCTTCCGCGCCATTGCTGCGGGCGGCGCCCGCGTACCAAAGCAGGAAGCCGCCCACCGTGGGCGCCAGCGCGTAATAGGCCACGGCCAGCACCGCGTCGGCGGGCAGCGCCAGCGTCCAGGGCGCCTCGGCCAGCAGGCTCGCCAGCGCCGAGGCGGCCAGGCCGATGGCGGTCATGATGGTCGACAGCGCGAGCGGCGGCACCGGCGTGCGCAGCCGCTTGTGCAGCAGGATGAACAGGCCTTCGCAGCACACGGCGCCCAGCACCAGCGCATTGCCCGTCAATGACGAGGCGCCTTCAGGGCCGGCGGGGCTGGCCATCGTCAGCCATACGCCCGCCGTGGCGATCGCGATCGCGACCAGCGTGGAGCGGCCGGGCCGTTCGCCCAGCAGCGTCACGGCCAGGGCGGCGGACACCAGCGGCAATGCGCCCAGGATGATGCCGGCGTCCACCGCCGACGCGCGCTGCAGGCCGGTGATGAGCAGCACCGTGTAGCCCACGCTGCCGGCGGCGGCCTGCGCCGTCAGCAACGCCCAGTCGCGTGCGCCGAGTCGGGGCAGGGACGCGCCGGTCAGTTTCATGATCAGGAGGAAGCAGGGCAGCGCCAGCGCGAAGCGCAGCGCGGTGGCGGTGAAAGGGGGGAGCCCTGCCGCGATGATCTTGCTGGCGACCACCGTGCTGCCGACCAGCGCCATCGCGGCGGCCAGGCAGGCGTAGCCTTGCATTCGCTCGCCCGAGGATTGAAGTGGCTTGCTTGCTGCGCTGCTCATGGACGTCCGGCCTTTGCGTGGAAAAGCGTGCAGCGTAGGCGGACGGCCGCCGGCGGGTCTTGAACGAAATTGCGGGGGGCTGCGAGCGGGCGCTCAGGCGGGACGCGCGGCGGCCGCGTAGCGGCCCGGCGACAGTCCGTAGGCGCGGACGAACAGACGGGTCATGTGGCTCTGGTCCGAGAAACCGCCGGCCGCGGCCGCGTCGGCGAGCGTGGCGCCGGCCCGGATCCAGCCGCGCGCCAGCAGCAGCCGGCGCTGGACCTGGTAAGCATGCGGTGTCATGCCGGTGTCGCGGGCAAAGGCGCGCAGCGTCTGGTAGCGGCTCAGGCCGCAGGCGGCGGCCAGATCGGCCAGCGACAGGCTGGCTGCCGGATCGTCATCGATGCGGGCGCGGGCGTGACGGATGGCCGAGGGCGCGGATGGCGCGGCGGCGTCGGCGCGGCGTCCGCCCGCCGCGCGCGCCAGCACGCGCAGCAGCAGCGCGTCGCAGGCCAGCGCTTCGGCGCTGGCGATGGCTTGCGCATAGAGCGCCAGCACATCCCGGGCCAGGACGGGGTCGTCGAACACAGGCTGCGGAAATTCGAATTCGCCGGCGGGCAGGAACTCGCGGGCCGCTTCGGCGGCGACCGAGGGATCCAGGTAGAGCATCTGCCAGGCGCGGCCGGCGTCGCCCAGCGGCGCGCCGTCATGGATTTCACCAGGATTGACGGTGATGACCTGCCCGGCCTGGGCCTGCACCTGGCCGCGTCCGCTGTGCGAGGCCTGCGCGCCATGGCGGATCACGCCGATGCCGAACTGTTCGTGCGAGTGGCGCGCGAAGGTCCGGTCGCTGCGCGCGGCCACGGCCTGCACGCCGGCCAGGGCGCTGCGCTGCATGAGGAACTGGCTTGCGGGCATGGAACGGGCCGCCGGAAGGCAGGGAACGCGGGGCTTGCAGTATCGCGCGGCGCGCGGGCGCACGGCAAGCGCCCGCGAGGGCCGCGTCGGTCGGCCCCGGCGGCGCCGCCCGGACGGGCCTCAGCGCAGGCCGTGCGTATAGACCTCGCGCAGCGCCGCCGAGAACAGCGCCTCGACATTGCGGCTAGGGCCTTCGTCGCGCATGAACAGCGAGATGGGCGGCATCGTCCAGTCCAGCGAGTAGGGCACGATGGCCACGCCGGCGATGCGCACCAGCTCCTCGGCGATATCGGCCGGCAGGATGGAGACGGCGCGTTCGTTGGCCACGATCATTTCGCCGATCAGCTTGGCCGAGTCGCTTTGCACCAGCGGCGTGGGCGGGGCCAGGCCGGCCCGCAGGAAGATGTAGGCCACCTGCTCGCGGATCGGACTGTCGGCCGTGCCCAGGATCCAGTCCAGGTCCGCCAGCATGTTCCATTCCAGCCGCGAGCGGCCCAGCCGGGCGGCCAGCCGGCGGCTGGCGATGAGCCGGGGCGGCTGGTGGTAAAGCGTCTCGAAGCGCATGCCGCTCAGGTCCACGGATGGCGTGGCCCAGCCGACCACGATATCCAGCGTATGGTCGCGTAGCTGGCGCAGCAGGGCGGGGCCCTGGCCCTCGTGGATGGTGGCGGTGATGCCGCGGCCTTGCGGCAGGGTGCGGCCGATGGCGGCCGACAGCATCTGGCCCGAGACGAAGGGAATGGCGCCGATGTTCAGGTGCGCCGCGTGGCCGGTGGCCAGCGCTTCCATTTCCTGGACCATGTGGCCCAGATCGTGGACCAGGGCGCGGGCGCGCGCCAGCACCACCGCGCCCAGCGGGGTGGGCGTCATGCCGCGCGCGGAGCGCTCGAACAGCGGCACGCCGAACATGCTTTCGAGTTCGGACAGGGCATTGGTCACGGCCGGCTGGCTGGTCGCCATCTGCTCGGCGACCCGGGTCAGCGACCCGTGCTGCTCGATCTGCAGCAGCAGCATCAGGTGCCGCATCTTGAGGCGCGAGCCCAGTTTCCGGACGACTTCCTCGGGATTAAACGAGGTCATATATTGGGGTCATAGCCAGGGCATAAGTTTTTTATGATTGAACAATATTAAAACCTTATGAATACCTTATGCCATTGGGCCTAGAATTTTTCCATACTTCAAGCCCAAGGAGGCATCGCCCCATGAATTCCCCATCCGACCGCCAGGCAGCCCTGGACTATCACCAGTATCCGGTCCCCGGCAAGATCTCGGTCGTGGCGTCCAAGCCGCTGGT
>NZ_JBICCO010000160.1:0-3585 GCF_043119405.1 Achromobacter sp. 413638 | reverse complement strand
TTATGTGCCCTGTTTTCTTATGTTCCCGGTCGTACCGATTTGGGCATATTTCAAGCACTTCTGAGCACGGCCTGGCCACATAATGACGAGTGGCGCGCAACATGACATTTCCTCTACTTTTCCAGAAGGGTGATTGTCATGTTGGAACATCATTTCCGGTCGCTCAAGGCGATCGACCGCGTTAGAGCCCAGTGGCTAGGGCCACAGATTGAACGCTACGTGCAGTCGTTGGACGAACTGCATACCAGTAATACCACGGTGCGCCAGCATGTCCGCGCACTTGGGCACTTCAATGATTTCGTAATTGCCAGGGGCGTCACGCAGCTAGAAGAACTTCCCGACCATATGGATGCCTTTGTCGAGTATTGGCATGCCGGTCACGGAGGCTGGTGCAAGGATAACCAGGACCGAGCTACTGTCACTGCACAGAGCCGTGTCCCGGTGGAGCGGATGCTTTGCCTGGCCTTGCCCGACTACACACGTCCGAACAACCGGCCAGCGATGCCGTTTGCCAATACGGTGCCTGGTTTCTTGCCTTTCTTGAGCGATGAGAAGGGCCTGCGTCAGGAGTCGCAGCATCGCTACATCTATACGCTTCGTCCGTTTGAAGCCTATCTGAACAGGGACGGCATTGCTTTGTCGGGATTGGAGCCCGCCCACATCAGCGGCTTCATGGAAGAGCGTGCCAAGACACTTCACAAGGCTGGCATGCAAGGCACCGCGTGCGCACTGCGCGTCTTTCTGCGGTATCTGCATCGAGAAGGCATCGTGGCTACGGATCTTGTACGTAGTGTGCCGCGCGGCCGTGTCTACCGCCAAGCATCTATTCCACGCGCAATCGGGTGGCAGGATGTCGAGCGGCTACTGGCCAGCATTGACCGTAGGTCCATCCTGGGCAAGCGCAACTACGCCATTCTGACGTTATTGGCCAGCTATGGGTTGCGCGCCAGGGAGATCGCTGCGCTGTGCCTGGACGATTTCGACTGGACGAATGCCCAGATCAGCATCCCAATGCGCAAAGGAGGACATTCGACGCGCTATCCCTTGTCAGCCACAGTGGGCGATGCTGTGATTTCCTACCTGGAAGTCCGGCGCAGTGATGTCCCTCACCGCCAAGTCTTTCTCACGGCAAGGTCTCCGTATATCCCCATGCACCACTGGACCGTTTCGTCCATGGTCGGAGGACGCATGCGAGATATCGGCATCCAAGTAACGCGGGCGGGCTCTCACACGCTGCGCCATGCCTGCGTACAGCACCTTGTGGAGGCCGACATGCCCTTCAAGGTCATTGGTGACTACGTAGGCCATCGCCATCCGTCTTCCACGCTTGTCTATGGCAAGGTAGCGGTACACAAGCTGCGTCAGATTGTCCTCTTCCACGGGGAGGACGTGCTATGACTGCCCACTGGAATGGCTATCACAGCGCGCTGGCCACACATATCGAACAATACCTTCGGGCCAAGCGCGCCATGGGTTGCAAGTTCGCATGCGAAGGCCGCCAACTGAGGCTACTTGATCGGTTCCTCGCTGAGCGCGGCGTTGACAGGATAGACGTCATCGACGGCGCATGCTTGCAGGCATTTCTGGACTCACGTCACCGAACCAATCCTCGTAGCTATAACAATCTGCTCGGAGATATCCGGCGATTGTTTGACTGGATCGTCGGTCAGCAGTTGCTGTCCGCATCGCCATTGGCTGCACAGGCCAAGCCGCAGAGAGCCCAGCGGATTCCCTTCCTGTTCTCACCCGAGGTAATCAGGCGGTTGCTGGTCCTGGCCAGGAGCCTGCCGGATAATCCCCGCGCACCACAACGCGGCCACACCTACGAGATGATTTTTGCACTGCTCGCCGGCCTTGGGCTACGAGTGGGCGAGGTGGCCGGTTTGCAGTGGGGCGACGTAGACCTGGAGCGCGAGGTCGTGGAGATATCCAACACCAAGTTCGGCAAGGATCGGTTGGTGCCCTTCGGCCCGAAGCTGGCAGTCAGACTACGCGAGTATCGGCTGGAACGCGAGCGGCGGGACCATGTCTGCACAGGCGCCCACCATCTGTTTTCATGGAACGGCCGCACACCAATCAGCACCAATAGCATCCGCAACACCTTCAGGGACGATCTGCTGCCACAGCTAAACCTCACGGTGCCGCCTGGTTGCTTTGGCCCGCACGTCCATGGTTTGCGGCATTCCTTCGCGGTGCGAACGTTGCTGGGCTGGTATCACCAAGGAATCATTCCCGGTGACCGCCTGCATCACCTGTCTACGTTCCTGGGACACGTCAACCCCAAGAGTACGGCGGTATACCTGACCATCACCAACGAGTTGCTCGATGCCGCCAATGAGCGTTTCGAGTTGTTTGCACCACTGTTGACTGCGGGAGGTTCATCATGAAGGACTTCAATCTTCCATCGGTCATTCACCGCTACTTTCTGGAGTATTTGCCTCGGCACAAGGGGCTGCAATCGAGCACAATCCGCAGCTATCGGGATAGCCTGCGTCTGTTCCTGATCTTTGTGGCGGGCACACACCGGCTCGGCGTCAGCGCACTGGTATTGGAGCACCTTGATTATCCCGCCGTGCAGGCGTTTCTGCACAGCATGGAGGCTGATCGAGGTAACGCTATCAGTACCCGCAACCAGCGCTTGGCG
Organism: Achromobacter sp. 413638; assembly: GCF_043119405.1. Taxonomy (NCBI): domain Bacteria; kingdom Pseudomonadati; phylum Pseudomonadota; class Betaproteobacteria; order Burkholderiales; family Alcaligenaceae; genus Achromobacter; species Achromobacter sp. 413638. The sequence goes on along the minus strand of NZ_JBICCO010000160.1, from coordinate 941 downwards.
GCACTTCATGTGTTCTACGAATACGTGGGCCGGACCGTTCCAGAAATGTTGCCTACCAGTGCCAAGGTCGCTGCCATCCCGATGAAGCGTTGCCCACGGCCGGAGATGACGTTCCTTGGACGTGACGAGGTTCAAGCCATGTTCGCCTGCATTCCTGATCAGCATCGCCTCTCATCACGGGATCGGGCGCTGCTTATGCTGCTCTACAACACCGGCGCGCGTGTTTCGGAGGTTGCGCATCTGAAGCTCGAACAACTCGACCTGCGCTCGCCTGCGCGCGTCAGGTTATTGGGCAAGGGGTCGAAGTGGCGAACGTGCCCGCTCTGGAACCAGACGGCCAAGGCGTTGCAGGCGATGCTGGATGAGCGCGGCACAAACTTGCTACCCGAATCGCCAGTATTCGTAGGAACTTCGCAGGCACCGATGACCCGGTTCGGCATCTATAAGCGAATCCGCCACTATGCCAAGCTCTGGGAGGCATCGGGGCAGACTGCTTGCGCAGCCAAGGTAACACCTCACGTATTTCGGCACACCACGGCGGTTCATTTACTTGAGTCGGGCGTGGAGGTCAATGTCATCCGGGGCTGGCTGGGACATGTCAATCTGGAGACGACCAATCGCTATGCCGAGATCACCATTCGCATGAAGGCCGAAGCCCTGAAGTTGTGTGATCCGATCGTCGCAGGTGCTCCACGCAAACCCGCCTGGCAGGACGATGCTGCGATGCTGGCCTGGTTGTCCTCCCTCTGACGCGACCACGATGCTGGGTGGCCAAGGCACGCTGCCCAGTGTCCAAAAACAATCATCTCTCTATCGAACGGGCACGAATATGCGTACCTAGTCGGGCTTCCATTATGTGCCCATCCTGTGCCTGGAGACCATTGCGGTACGCTATGTTTCTGATGCCGGGCCACATAAGAAAACAGGGCACATAACGCGCA
>NZ_JBICCO010000159.1:0-3660 GCF_043119405.1 Achromobacter sp. 413638 | reverse complement strand
CCCCCCCCCCCCCCCCCCCCCCCCCCCCCCCCCCCCCCCCCCCCCCCCCCCCGCCGCCCCCCCCCCCCCCCCCCCCCCCCCCCCCCGCCGCTCGGTTCAATTTTGCTCAATATCTTTAGGAATTCTCTGATTCCGCCCTGCCAATTCGCACCGTACGCTCAATCCGCGTTTCCTGAAGCCATTTCCAAACGTGAGAGCGGACATGAAGAAACTTCTGGCGGTCATTGTCATCGTGCTGGCGGGATGCGCAACGCCCCCCCCACCAAAGCAGATAGAGAGTAGTGGACGGTGATGCTAAGTTTCTGACTTTTATGGGATCCGATACGTTTCACTCCCTCCAAATCCACTTGATTCCAACCTGTTCTTGGAACAAATTTGGAACGTGGCTGGAGTGTGATGGGGCAACAGTTGCAGCATGGATGGTAGTATTTCGATCCTCTCCCCGTAGTTAAATGGATAGAACGAGTGCCTCCTATCAATTGGGCAGTTGGTAACGAAAGTGCCAACTGAATGGAGTCAAAGTCGGTGAACTCTCTGGGCTCTGCCCGTGACAGCGCCGAGCCAAGCCCCTGTCAGGGGAAGGTGTAGAGACTAGACGGCTCCCGCCTACCGGCTACTAAGTAGTCCACGGTGAAGGCATAGTCCAGACCACGAACACGCAATGTGGCGGCGAAAGCCGAAGTGGTAAGAAACGCCAGATACAGGTTCGATTCCTGTCGGGGGGACCAATTCAGTCTTCGAATAAGAACTATCAACGGAGTGGCAGATGGAGCAAAGAACACTTCTTTACGATGAACGCTTCCTTGAAAGCTATGCGGGACCAATCATCACTGATCCTGCCACGGCCATTGTTGAACTTGTTGCGAATTGCTGGGATGCCTACGCCACAGAAGTGAGGATTACGTGGCCTGATGTTCAACTTGAAAGGCAGTTCAAGATTTCGGACAACGGGCATGGCATGACCCATGAAGAGTTCCAATACATTTGGCGGACTATTGCCTACAATCGGCTGTCTTCAGGTGGAAACACCACGACACCACCTGAAGATGTTCAAGGCTTGCCACGTCTCGTATTCGGCAAGAATGGTAAGGGGCGTTTTGCAAGCTTCTGTTTTGCCTCGGAATACTTGATTACTTCAAGGAAGAACGGGCAAGAGTTCATATGCCGTGTTCATCGTACATCCACTGATCCTTTAGTTCTTGAAGAAGTCTCCTTCAAGGAAAATGGAGTGGAGGGACATGGCACTGAGATTGTGGGTAGCGGAACGATACCTCATATTATTTTCTCGCCTGAGAAGGCTCGTGAATTGATTGGCAGCCGTTTTCTTGCCAACCCTGCTTTCAAAGTTAAATTGAACGGAAGCGAGATCACCTTTAACGACATTCCTGATCTACTCTCGCAGAGCGAGGTGGATGTTGATGGCTATGGTAAGGCGATTATTCTCCATATTGACACCAAGAAGGCAGACAAGACCACGAAGCAGCATGGCCTAGCATGGTGGGTTCAAGGTCGTGCTGTTGGTGAATGCAAGTGGAGTCGTAGTGACTACGAGCGGATTCTTGATGGCAGGACTTCAGAAGCCAAGCGTTTCACCTTCATTGTTCAGGCTGACTACCTGAATACTTACGATGCGGTTCTAGGTGACTGGAGTGGATTCAAAGACAAAAACGAAGCGTGGGTGAAGACCCGCGAGGCGGTTCAAGACTGTATTCGCCAGATCATTTTTGACTCCAGCAAGGCAGAGCGTGAAAGCCGCCGCAGTGCAGTCATTGAAAAGATTGGCACGACGATGAACACCCTATCCCCTGTTAGTAAGGATCGGGTGGAAAGCTTCGTCAATGAGGTGGTAGATACTTGTCCGAACTTTGGTGAAAACGAGATCGTCCAGTTGTCCAGCATCCTTGCAAAGCTGGAGCAGTCCAAGTCTCGCTATGGGTTGCTTGATCTGCTGCACAAGTGTGAGCCAAATGACTACGACACCCTTCATGACATCCTGAAGGAATGGACCATCGGGATGGCAAAGCTGGTTTTGGACGAAATTCAGAATCGCTTGAAATTGATTGGGGAGCTTCGCACCAAACTGAAAGAAGTCGGCGTTGATGAAGTCCATGAGTTGCAGCCGTTGTTTGAGCGTGGCTTGTGGATGTTCGGAGCCCAATTTGAATCCATTGAGTTCACGTCCAACAAGGGCATGACCAATGTAATCAAGACCATCTTCAAGGATGAGGATGGTAAGGGTACTCGTAACCGTCCTGACTTCGTAGCCCTGCCTGACAGCAGTGTTGGCTTCTATGCTCGTGCTTCATATAACGAAGATTACGATGAAGACGGTGTTGAACATCTAGTTATTATTGACTTGAAAACCACTGGTCTTGCTCTCGGAAGCAAAGAGAAAGATCAAGTCTGGAAGTATGTTAAGGAGCTACGAGAAAAGGGCTATCTGAAGAAGCATACCCGTGTTGATGGATTTGTCTTGGGAGACAAGATTGAATCAGGTGAGAATGACCCTACAACGCATGGTGAAGAAGTCAAAATTTCACCCTTGCTATATGACACCATCCTCATTAGGGCTGAGAAGCGCCTTCTGAACCTGCACGGTAAAGTCAAGGATGCTCCGTTCCTGATAGAGCAGCAGGAAGCCCTGAAGAAGTTTTTGGAGCCTATTGAGGTCATTCAGGCAGAATTGGTGGAGGCTGACCCAGTGGTGGTGAAATGACCTCGTCCATGGATTGGATCGCAGCCTACAACTACCTGTTTGCTTCTTTCAACAGAGAGAACAAGGATCTCTATGTTGGCGGCTTGTACTGAGATGGTATTCACCTGACACCGGCCCCAAGCCGGTGTGAGTTCAAGCTGCCTCGGCGAAGACATCCTTCGGGTCGGGCTGCTGGGTCTTGCCGGCATCAAACATCTGCGCCGGAGTTCTGCCTTCCATCATTCGGCCTTGATGCGGCCGCTCGTAGTTGTAGTGATGCAGATAGGCATCAAAGTCTCCCTGCATTTGGTCGATCGATTCATACCAGGTCGTGCGGCCCGCAATGCGGAAGTGCTCGTCCAGCAAGGTGCGATGCAGCCGCTCGACGAAGCCGTTGCTTTGCGAGCGTCTGACTCGGGTCGTGCGGTGCTTGATGCCCTCGAGTTGCAAGAACAATTCGAACGGATGCTGATCGGGCCTGCCGCAGTATTCCCTGCCGTTGTCCGAGAGCAGAGTTTCGATGCGCAAACCCTGCTGTTCGAAGTGCGGTAGGACATCGTTGTTCAGCACATGCACCGCCGTTAGCGGCATCTTGCTGTTATATAGCCGGCCAAAGGCAAATCGGCTATAGCAATCCAGGACGGTTTGCAGATAAACCTTGCCTACGCCCTTGAGCGTGCCGACGAAGAACGTGTCGATAGCCACCAGCCCGCCTGCGTGATGTACTTCGATCTGGCGCTCGCGAAACTCCGGGCTGAAGCGTTCGAGCAGGCGAATTTGTTCGTCGTTAAGTTCCAGCGTGTGATTGCATTGCTCACGTTCTAGACGCAGCAGTCGGTCGTGCTTGGATAGCAAGTCGTGACGGCTCCATAGGTAATCCCCCCATTTTTAGCGATTGCCAGAAGTAGGAACGCTACGCGGCCATGGCCAACCGCTGTTTTGGGGTAAATCCGCCCAGGGCCATG
>NZ_JBICCO010000158.1:0-4446 GCF_043119405.1 Achromobacter sp. 413638 | reverse complement strand
CGCGCATGCGCGAGCCGTCGGGCGCGTGCAGCTCCACTTCGTTGCCCGCCAGCCGTTCCAGGATGACGGGCGGCTCGCCGCCATATACCTGGCGGCCGCGGCTGTCCTCGATCCAGATGCCCAGGTGGCCGTGGCCCGCGCGCATGTTGTCCAGCGCGGCGGCCAGTTCGTCCATGCCGCGCGCGCCGCGCTGCATGTCGACCAGGTGCTCGATGAGCTCGAACTTGCCGGTGACTTCGGTGATCTCCTGGCGCGCGACCTCGCGCTTGAGCGCCCAGAACAACGTGGCGCCGGCCAGGCTGGAGACCAGCAGCGCGATGGCGCCCAGCAGCAGCGTCAGCCGCGCCTGCATGGAGCGCGTCCGGCCGGCGGGCGCGGGTTCCGGCCCTGGATCGGATTCCGAGGACGACGCGCCGGTCGCGGCCCGGACGCTCATTCGGGGCGCGACTCCAGCACGTAGCCCATGCCGCGCACGGTATGAAGCAGCTTGGCGTCGAAGGGATCGTCCAGCTTGCCGCGCAGGCGGCGCACCGCCACGTCGATGACGTTGGTGTCGCTGTCGAAATTCATGTCCCAGACCTGCTCGGCCAGCGTGGTGCGCGACAGCACCTGGCCCTGGCGGCGCAGTAGCAGCACGAGCAGGTTGAATTCCTTGGCGGTCAGGTCCAGGCGGCGGACGTCGCGCTGGGCGCGGCGTCGGGCCAGGTCGAGTTCCAGGCCGGCCAGGCGCAGGACAGAAGGCTCTTGCGCGCGGCCACGGCGCAGCAGCGCCTGCACCCGCGCGAGGAATTCGGAAAAGGCGAAGGGCTTGACCAGGTAGTCGTCGGCGCCGCCTTCCAGCCCGCGCACGCGGTCTTCGACGGCGTCGCGCGCGGTCAGCATGAGGATGGGCGTGTCCTTGTGCTCGCGCACCGAGGCCAGGATCTCGAAGCCGTCCACGCCGGGCAGCATGACGTCCAGGATGATGAGGTCGTAGTTGCCCTGCAGCGCGAGATGGCGGCCGTCCACGCCGTCGCGGGCCAGGTCCACGACGTGGCTTTGCTCCGACAGGCCTTTTTTCAGGTAGTCGGCCAGCTTGGGTTCGTCTTCGATGACCAGGATGCGCATGGCCGGAATGTACCACCCGGCCCGCGCGCGCGGCGCAGCGCGCCGCGAAATCAGACGCTGCCTTCCACCGCGATCCGTTCGGGCGGGAAGCGCAGCGCGAAGGTGCTGCCCTTGCCGGGTTCGCTGCTGATCAGCAGCTCGGCGTCGTGCCGCATGGCGATGTGCTTGGTGATGGCCAAGCCCAGTCCGGTGCCGCCGACGGCGCGCGAACGGCCCCGATCCACGCGGTAGAAGCGCTCGGTCAGCCGGGGGATGTGGCGGGCCGGGATGCCGATGCCGGTGTCCTGCACGCTGTAGTGTGCGCCGCCGTCGTCCTCGCGTTCCCAGCGTACGGTGATGGTGCCGCCGTCGGGGGTGTAGCGCACGGCGTTGGTCAGCAGGTTGGACAGCGCCGAGGTCAGCTCGGTCTCCGCGCCCAGCACGTCCAGGGACTCGTCCACATGCCATTCCAGCTTGTGGCGTCCGCCGGACAGGGCTTCGATCTGCTGGCGCGCCTTCTGCAGCAGCGCGCCGATGTTCACCGCCCGCGGGTCGCCGCCGGGCGAGGATTCCAGCGTGGACAGGGTCAGCAGGTCCTCGACGATGGCCTGCATGCGCTGGGCCTGCTCGTGCATCATGTCCAGGTACTGCGCGCGCTGCTCGGCGGGCAGGGCGTCGTCGGGCATGTCGCGCAGTGTCTCCAGGAAGCCCGCCAGCACCGTCAGCGGCGTGCGCAGCTCGTGCGAGACATTGGCGACGAAGTCGCGGCGGGTGGTTTCCAGCCGTTCGATCTGGGTGACGTCGCGCGTGATCAGCAGCCGCTGGTTGCTGGCGTAGGCTGTGAGCTGCATCATCATCAGCCGTTCCTGGCCGTTCTGGCCCAGCCGCACCAGGATCGGATCGGGCCAGGAAGCGCGGTGCGCGTATTCGACGAACTCTGGCGCGCGCAGCAGGTTCAGCAGGTTGTGGCCGCGGTCGGCCGGCAGGCGCAGGCCCAGGTGCTGGCGCGCCATGCGGTTGCACCAGTCGATCTGGAAATCCTCATTGAGCGTCACGGCGCCGTCGGGCAGGGCCTGGGCCGCGGCCAGCATGCCCTGCATGGTGTCGCGGGTCTCGGCCAGTTCACGGGCGCGGGCGCGGGTGTAGCGGTACAGCGGCGCCAGGATGTCGTCCCAGGGGCCGACCGAGGCCGGCGGGGACGTATCGGGATGGTGGGCCCAGTGGGACACCAGGTGCAGCCGCCAGCTGCGCCACAGCAGCATGGCGACCATGGCGACGCTGAAGACGATCCAGCCTGCCGGGTCTCCGATGAGCCAGTGCGCCAGCAGCGCCGCGACCGCCCACAGGGCGACCAGGAAAAGGGTGCGCAGCCAGATCATCGTGGGAGGAAGTCTTAGCGTGCAGGAACCTGTGCCGTGAAGCGGTAGCCGCTGCCTCGCACCGTTTCGACGTGGGCGTCGTGGCCGCTGGGCTCCAGCGCCTTGCGCAGGCGGCGGATATGGACGTCGACGGTGCGTTCCTCGACGAACACGTGGTCGCCCCAGACCTGGTCGAGCAGCTGCGAGCGCGAGAACACGCGTTCCGGATGCGTCATGAAGAAATGCAGCAGGCGGAATTCCGTGGGGCCGATCTGCAGCGACTGGCTGTTGCCGGACAGGCGGTGCGTGACCGGGTCCAGCTTCAGGCCGCCCACGTCGATGACGTCGTCGGTGAGCTGGGGCGCGCGGCGGCGCAGCACGGCCTTGATGCGGGCCATCAGCTCCTTGGGCGAGAAGGGCTTGGTGATGTAGTCGTCGGCGCCGGCTTCCAGGCCGTCGACCTTGTCCTGCTCGGAGCCCTTGGCGGTGAGCATGATGACCGGGACGGCGCGGGTGCGTTCGTCGTTGCGCAGCTTGCGCGCGACGGCCAGGCCGGAGGTGCCGGGCAGCATCCAGTCCAGCAGGATCAGGTCGGGCAGCTCGGCGCGGATCAGGGTCTGGGCCTGGTCGGCGTCGAAGGCGCGCAGCACCTTGTGTCCGGCGAAGGACAGGTTGACGGCGATCAGTTCCTGGATGGCGGGTTCGTCTTCGACGACGAGAATGGTGCTGGACATGGTGGCTGTTTGGGCACGATGCGGAGCGCCGGCGCGGCGCGAACATTGCGATAGTATGGCCGCAATATTTCAGGTATGTGACCGTAGCGCAATAGTATGGCGCGTGGCGGGCCGCCTCCGTGCGTCCGATAGGCTACCATTGGGCGATATATCGGGAATTCACCATGCAAACCCCCTCCGAATCGCAACATTCCGCGGATTCCGCCTCGCAATCCACGCATTTCGGCTTCCAGACCGTGCCGGAAGGCGACAAAGCCCGCAAAGTCGCCGAAGTCTTCCATTCCGTGGCACAGCGCTACGACATCATGAATGATTTCATGTCGGCCGGGCTGCACCGCGTCTGGAAGGCCTTCACCATCGGCCGCGCCGCGATCCGTCCTGGCATGAAGGTGCTGGACATCGCCGGCGGCACGGGCGACCTGGCGCGCGCCTTCGCCAAGCGCGCCGGTCCGGACGGGGAAGTCTGGCTGACCGACATCAACGATTCCATGCTGCGCGTGGGCCGCGACCGTCTGACCGACGCCGGCCAGATCGTCCCGGCCGCCGTCTGCGACGCCGAGCGCCTGCCGTTCCCCACCGGCTATTTCGACCGCGTCAGCGTGGCCTTCGGCCTGCGCAACATGACCCACAAGGACCGCGCGCTGGCCGAGATGACCCGGGTGCTCAAGCCGGGCGGCAAGCTGCTGGTGCTGGAATTCTCCCGCATCGCCAAGCCGCTGGCGCCGGTCTATGATTGGTATTCTTTCAACGTATTGCCCTGGTTGGGCAAGACCGTCGCCAAGGACGAGGCCAGCTACCGCTACCTGGCGGAATCGATCCGCATGCATCCCGACCAGGAAACCCTGGCCGACATGATGCGCACGGCCGGTCTGGAGCGCGTGCAGTACTTCAATCTGACCGCCGGCATCGCCGCGCTGCACGAGGGTGTGCGCCTGGGCTGATACCCCCACTTTTTTCGGACGACCCCCTTACCCACAGGGAACTTGTGGGGCGGGATCTTGTCCGTTATTCTTATGCAATTCAGATTGTTGTAAGGAAAATTCGCGGGTGCGGCGCTACGGGGCGCCGCCTTCGCGAGTACGAGGAGCACACCAACCATGACCAAATTCTGTCTTTCGCGGTTTTTCGCCGCAGCGCTGATCGCCGTTTCCGGCGCGGCGCTGGTGACGGCTTCGTTTGACGCCGAGGCGCGCCGCGCTGGCGGCGGCAGCAGCGTGGGCCGTCAGTCCAGCAACGTGACCCAGCAGCGCCAGGCCACCACGCCGCCG
>NZ_JBICCO010000157.1:0-4605 GCF_043119405.1 Achromobacter sp. 413638 | reverse complement strand
TCCGATATCGACAAGCTGCGCGACCAGACCATCGAGACGCTCATCGACCAGGCCAAGGTCATCAGCACGTTGCTGGCGGACTTCAAGGTGCGCGCGTTTCGCGATATCGAGGCATTTGTCGAGACAAGCGTTGAGCAGTACGGCGTGAAGTCGCGTAGCGTCAAGGGAAACCTGACGCTGACCTCGTTCAGCGGACGCTACATGATCCGGCTGCAGATCCAGGATCGCCTCGTGTTCGACGAGCGCTTGCATGGGGCCAAGACCCTGATCGACGAGTGCATCACGTCCTGGTCTGAAGATTCACGCGATGAGATCAAGGTGCTGGTGAACGATGCATTTCGGGTGGACAAGGCCGGCCAGATCAACACGGCTCGCGTGCTGGGCCTGCGTCGTCTACCTATCAAGGATGACCGCTGGCAGCGCGCCATGGCCGCGATCAGCGACAGCGTGAGCGTCGCCAACAGCAAGCCGTACGTGCGGTTCTACGAACGGCGCGAGGGTTCGGATGAATACGCACCGATCTGCTTGGACATCGCGGCGGTGTGATCATGACGATGGCCAGAAATCCGCTTTCGATCGCGCAGTGCGTGGGCTGCGGTTGTACCGACATCGACGCCTGCTGCGACACCAAGGGTAGCGATTCGTGCTACTGGCTGCGGGTCGATCGCACCCTCGGAAAAGGTGTCTGCAGTTGGTGCACCGAGTACGTGGTGGGCTGGGATGCCGGAGAACACGACAAGCGCACCCGCATCGGCCCGAGCGATGTATGACCCCGCTCCTCACCCCAAGCGATAAGGGGCCGCGCACGGGTAAATGCGCGGGACGTCCCAGCCTGGCCGGGCGGGCTTAGATCGACCCCGGATTTTTTCGACATGCACGCTTTCTTGAACGCCTTGCCCTTGTAGGGCGCTCCGGTAAGCGCCAGGAGCCAGAAATGACCATGCCCCCCGACGATACGCCGTCCGTGCGACGCCGCCACAAGACCCTGCAGGAGATGGCCGAGCTGTTCGGCATCTTCCTGGTCGAGCGCCTTCAGCTCACGGCCGAGGACGCGGCCACACTCGGCGATGAGCTGGTCGACCTGGTGCACCGTCATTACAGCGGCCAGAGCCTGTATTTCCCAAAGGATCGCGGCTATGTCCGGCTGGAGCATGACACCTACATCTGGCAGCACCTTCGCCGCGGGAACGCCTCGGAGATCGCCGCCCACCTGGGCGTGAGCTACGTGTATGTCTACCAGCGGTACCGCGTCATGCTGGCCGAGTCTCGTCGCCGCAACCAACCCCAGCTTCCTGGAATGGATTCGCCTGAGACCGACGGTGCGTAGCGCCAGCGGTCTGTTTCCACAACCGTAGAGAGTCCCCCTCATGAACGAGAACACCACGACGACAGCCATGAAGCCCATTCAACGCATCCGCACAGTGCTGGATGCCTACAAGACACCGGGCAGCCCGCTGAGCAAGGCGGCTTGCCTTGCTGAAATCGACGCCATCGTCGCCGACGTCGAGCGTATCGACCGCCTGACGGCTGTGGACGACAAGCTGAAGGTGGATATCTTGCGTGCCAGCATTGTCAATATCGGTCGGCTGCTGCCGGATCGCATGAGCATCGCATTTACGCGGCTGGATGCGGTCACCATACTCAAGCAGGTTTTCCCGGATGGCGAGACCCAGGACTGCGTTTTCACAGGCCACACGCCGATCTATGCCGTTCCGGTCGTGCCGGCGCTGCGAAACCTGGCCGAGGATCTCCAACATGGATAAAGACGACATCCTTCGCAAGATCGAGAAGTGCCTGGCGCTGGCGAAGTCCAGCGAGCCGGCCGAGGCCGCTGCAGCGCTGCGTCAGGCGCAGGCGTTGATGCGTGAGCACGGGGTATCGCAACTGGAAGCTCAGGCAATCGGCGCTCGTGAGTGCTCGGTTAAGGCCGCCGCACGCACGCCGAGCAGGCACGAAGCCTACCTTGCCGGCCTTGTGGCCGATGCTTTCGGCTGCGAGCTCATCCTTGCGAGCGGCGGAATCCTCTCCGGTGGAGTAGTGTGGCTGCTGGTCGGCTGCTCGCCCAATGTCGAGGTGGCACAGTACACCCTGCAGGTGCTCCTGCGGCTGATGGCACGTGCCCGCGCCGAGCACATCAAGGCCAAGTTGAAGCGCTGCGGCCCCAAGAACAAGACGGCTCGTGCCGATGCCTTCTGCCAGGGCTGGGTCGCGGCGATCGCCTCTCTCGTACCCCGCATGGAGTCCTCGGGCGATCAGAAGGCTGCAATCGAGGCCCACATGCAGCTGAATCACCCGAACCTGGGAAAGTTCACGCCGCGCAGCCGTGACGCCGGCGCTCGCGGCTGGGCCGACCAGGTCGCAGGCCACCGCGCAGGCGCTGGCGTTCAGCTGCACCAGGGCGTGGGCGCGAGCTCGGCGCCTTTGATGCTGGAATAGGAGATCCTCATGAAAGAAAATGATCGTCAGGCGAAATGCACACGCTGCCGCAATGTTCATCTGGAATCGGAGCGTGTTGAACGGCCCAGACCGCGCCGCTCCACCGCGTCCATACAGATGTATGACCGCTGCTGCCCTCGATGCGGCAGCAAGGAGTACTACGACATGACGCCGCAGGTAGCGTGGTGTTGGGCAAGCGGGCTTATCGAGATTGGCGACCGGCAACCCGCTGATCATGCTGATGGGAGCGGAGCGATCTTGATCGCCAGTGGCCCGAAGTTCGCTTTGCGGACACATCTTTCCGACCTCGCTAGGCACGGATATGGCCACAGCGAGGGGCAACTGCTCGTTCCGGGTGTGCCTGAAGCGGATGATCAACAACAGGCGGGTGACGCGTTGGAGGTTTGGCTTGCTCGGTGTCGTAGGAGCCGGTCAGCGCGGCAGGACGGTGTTGTTTTTGTGCTGAAGGAAGGCTGATTCAAATGGCCAGCCTCACACCTAGACAGCTTGCCGGCCGTCAGCGCCGTAGCCTGCGCGCCATTCGCGAGAGGCTTCTCAACATGGCCGAGGCGTGGGATGGCCTCGATCAATTCAACATGGGTGAGCTGACCGATCTTGCCGATCGCATCGAGCAGGTATTCGGCCAGCTGACCACCGATGACATCGAGGGTCAAGCATGAGCACCGCCTCGACGCCGCGCGGATCCGAGCGCCAGCGCCTAATCCGTCTTGTGCATATTGCCCAACGCGAACTGAAGTTGGACAAAGAGACCTATCGCGCGGCTTTGCTGACGGTCACGGGCGGCAAGAAGGACTCGTGCTCATCGATGAGTGCTGCCGAGCTGCAGCTGGCCCTGGATCACTTCAAGCGCTTCGGGTTCAAGGTGCGTCTCAAGCCTCGACCGAGCCGCCCGGTGGACACCGAGGCGACCAGCAAGAAGATCCGTGCCCTGTGGCTGCTGTTGCGCGATCTGGGCGCGGTCAATAACGCCTCCGAGGAGGCCTTGGCAGCATACGTCAAGCGGATCACGGGCGTTGACGCGCTGCAATGGATAGATGGCCGTCAGGCCGAGCGCACCATCGAGACCATGAAGAAGTGGGCGATGCGCCTCTTGCCTGATCATGTTCGGCATCTAGTCGATCAGGTGCGCGATCAGCGGCTCGAGCCAGCAGTTCTCGGCAAGCTGCAGGCCAAGCTCAACCTGGCCTTCACACGCAACACCTTCGAACCGATGCATGAAGCCCTTGAGGCTTTGCAGGCGGCGTTGAAATCCGGGAGCGCCTGGTCATGAAAAGAGTGCCGCGTCCCAAGATCGAGACCGAGCTGGGCACTGAGATCCTGTGCTCTCGTTGTAAGGACTTTTGGCCTGCTGACGGCGAATTCTTCTACACGGCCAGGGGCAAGCTGCATCCCTGGTGCAAGGCCTGCTATCTGAACGACGAGAAAGTCATCCAGAAGGCCGAGCGCTGGAAGGAAAGTCTGCGCGCAGCCCGCGCGGCGCGCAATGAGGGCGGTCTGCGCGAGGTCGTGCCGGCTCACGCCGGCTTTGTCGAAGAAGGGGGCACCCATGGCTGAGCTTCATTCGATCCCGTATCCGTTCGAGGTTAAGGACGTCGAAGGGCGGACCTGGCACCCCTATGAGCTGAAATTCCGTAGCCCGGACGGCACCTATGCCTGCCACATCTACGCCATCAGCGACGACCACGCCCGCCTCCAGCTCGATGCCCTCAAAGAGAACGGGTACATCGTTGCACGAACGATTGGAGCCTTCGATGCCTAAGGTGACCAGATATCGCGCTTTACGGCTGCTGGGATGCGGCTGGTTCACGGCGGCGGTGGTGGCAGGCGTGAACCGACTATTCGGCGTGCCTTCGAACGAGGTTCGATTCATGAACGTTGTCATCGAGATCAACGGTTGGGGCTCGCCAATGAGCTCCGCAGAGAATGATGGATTGAAGGAGAAGAGCACATGACCGCTAGGCTGGAAGACGAGATCCATGCCATCATTTCCGGCCAGAGCGACAGATCTTCCTGACCATGCGATCGGGCTAAATCACCCGGCCCGATTCTGTAAGGCTCTTGCAGTTCCATCCCGATAAATCCCTTCCCATCCCGCGGCATCCCGGATTTATCTCAGCGGTCTCCCCGGATTTATCTCTCTTCTCTTCA
>NZ_JBICCO010000156.1:0-4661 GCF_043119405.1 Achromobacter sp. 413638 | reverse complement strand
GGCTGGGTGCAGAACATGGAGGACGGCACGGTCGAGGCCCTGGTGCAGGGCACGCCCGACCAGGTCGACCACATGCTGGAATGGCTGCGGCGCGGCCCGCCGGGCGCCTGGGTGGCCGAGATCGTCACGCGCCGGGAGTACACCGACAAGCGCTACATCCGCTTCGAGCAGCTGTAGGACCGCGCCGCCACGCCGGGCGGCTTAGTCCCGGCGGTGGATGGGCCCACGCGGCACGGGCGCGGACAGGGAATTGTCAGCATGGCCGGCGCGCCGGCAGGCGCGCGACCTGATCAGCGGCCGCGGATCCAGCGCCCGCCAAGCTGGTTGACGATCAGGCCCGCCAGCACCCCGGCGGCGCCCAGCCATTGCAGCGGCATCAGCGCCTCGCCATAGGCGGCGGCCGCCGCCGACAGACCCACCACCGGCACCAGCAGCGAGAACGGCGCGATCTTCGCGGCCGGATGGCGCGTCAGCAGGCGCGTCCACAGCGTATAGGCCACCAGCGTCGCCAGCACCGCCAGGTACAGCACCGACAGCGCCTCGCCCCAGCCCATGCCGGCGAGCATGCCCAGCACCGGCTCCCAGCCGTCGATCAGCACCGCCAGCAGCAGGAAGGGCAGCACCGGCGCCAGGCTGCTCCAGGCGATGAACGCGAAGGGGTCGTAGCCGGGCGCACGGTTGCTGGCCAGACGCACGATGATGTTCGACACCGCCCACATGAAGGCCGCGCCCAGCGTCAGGACGAAACCGATCATGGTCATCTGGCCCGGTCCGTCGCCACGGCCCAGCGCGATCACGGCCAGGCCCAGCGCGGCCACGCCCAACCCGATCCAGTGATGCCGGCGCGCGCGTTCGCGCAGCAGCGGAGCGGCCAGCAGCAGCGTGAAGAAGGCCTGCGTCTGGATCACCAGCGAGGCCATGCCGGCGGGCATGCCGGCCTGCAGCGCCACGAACAGCAGCCCGAACTGGCCGAGGCCCTGCGCCAGGCCATAAGCCGCGATCCAGCGCCAGGGCAGCGCGGGCGGGCGCACGAACAGGATCAGGGGAAAGGCCGCCAGCGCGAAGCGCAGCGCGCCGAGCATCATCGGCGACAGGCCCTTGAGGCCCGTTTTCATGACGACGAAATTCAGGCCCCAGATCACCACCACGGCGAGCGCGCAGAGGTAATCCTTGCGGGTGAGGGAGGGGGGAGACATGCGGCATTATCGCATCGCCCGCGTGTCGGCAGGCGATGCAATCGACGAGGAAATCCGCGTCGCAACCCAGGCCGCAAGCGGCTCCGGGAAGAGCCGGTTCAGCTGGCCTGCAGCACCCGGCCGAAGGCTTGCACGGCGCGGTCGATGTCGGCCGCGCCGATGTGGCGATGGGTCACGCAGCGCAGCCGCGTCACGCCCCAGGGGCGGGTCAGCACGCCCTCGGCCGCCAGGGCCTGGACCCACTGCGCGTTGCCCATGCCGGAGTCGGCGGTCTCGACCTGCACGATATTGGTCTGCGGCACGGTAGCCGACAGGCGCGGGTGCAGACGGTTCAGTCCCTCGCTCAGGCGCGCGGCGGTAGCGTGATCCTCGGCCAGCCGGCTCCCCATGGTCTGCACGGCCTCCAGTCCGGCCGCGCCCATGATGCCGGCCTGGCGCTGCGCGCCGCCCAGCATGCGGCGCAGCGTGCGGGCCTTGGCCAGCAGCGGACGCGGCCCGGCCAGCACCGCGCCGACCGGCGCGCTCAGGCCCTTGGACAGGCACAGCGACACGGTGTCGGCGTGCTGCGCGATGTCCAGCGGCGTGACGCCCAGCGCCACGGCGGCGTTGTACATGCGCGCCCCGTCCAGGTGCACCGAGATGCCGCGGCTGTTGGCCATGCCGTACACCGACCGCATGTGGTCCAGCGGCAGCACGGTGCCGCCGGCGTTGTTGTGCGTGGTCTCCATCGCCACCAGCGAGGTCTTCAGGCGCATCCCTTCGGTCAGCAGCGCCTCTTCGAGCCGGTTCAAGTCCATGGCGCCGTCCGCGCCCGGCACACAGTGATAGAACACGCCGGTGAAGGTGGCCGCGCCGCGCTCGGAGGTGTACATGTGCGCGGTGGACTCCAGGATGACCTGCTCATTGCGCTGCGTCTGCGCCAGCACGGCCAGCAGGTTGGCCATGGTGCAGCTGGGCACGAACAGCCCGGCCTGCTTGCCCAGCTGCGCCGCGACGTAGGCTTCCAGCTCGCGCACGGTGGGATCGCCATCCAGCGCGTCATCGCCGATCGGCGCGCCGCGCATGCGCTCGTACATGGCCTCGGTGGGCAGGGTGACGGTATCGCTGCGCAGGTCGACGGCGTTGGCGGGGCGTGGGGCGAAGGTTTGCTCGGTCATGACTTTCAGTGCTGGAGAATTTTGGAAAGAAACTGACGCGTGCGCGGCGCACGCTCCTCGACATTGCCGAAGAACTGCTCTTTCGGGCAGTCCTCGACGATCTTGCCACCGTCCATGAAGATGACGCGGTCGGCGACGCGGCGGGCGAATCCCATTTCATGGGTCACCACCATCATGGTCATGCCTTCGCCGGCCAGGTCCGTCATCACGTCCAGCACCTCGTTGACCATCTCGGGGTCCAGCGCCGAGGTCGGCTCGTCGAACAGCATGACCACCGGATCCATCGACAGCGCGCGCGCGATCGCCACGCGCTGCTGCTGGCCGCCGGACAGCTCGCCGGGATGCTTGTCCTTGTGCGCCGACAGGCCCACGCGCTCCAGCAGCGCCAGCGCGCGCTGGCGCGCCTCGTCGCGGCCGCGGCCCAGCACCTTGACCTGGCCCAGGCACAGGTTCTCGGTCACGCTCAGGTGCGGGAACAGCTCGAAATGCTGGAACACCATGCCGGCCACGGAACGCAGCTTGGGCAGGTTGGTGCGCGGATCGCCCACGGAGGTGCCGTTGACGATGATCTCGCCCTGCTGGAAGGGTTCCAGCGCGTTGACGGTCTTGATCAGCGTGGACTTGCCCGAGCCGGACGGTCCGCAGACCACCACCACTTCGCCCTTGGCCACGGCGGTGGTGCAGGCGTCCAGCACCTGGAAGGATCCATACCACTTGCTGACCTGCTTGATTTCTATCATCGGAGGATTCGGAGAGGCTTGCATCGTTGCACCTGTGGATAAGCTAGCGCAGCACGCGGGCGCGCTTTTCCAGCCGCTTGACCAGCCGCGAGGCGGTGAAGCAGATCAGGAAATACACCAGCGCCACGAACAGATAGAGCTCCACCAGCCGGCCGTCGCGCTGGCCGATCTTGGAGGCCGCGCCCAGGAAGTCCGTCAGCGACAGCACATACACCAGCGACGTATCCTGGAACAGGATGATGACGCGCGTGAGCAGCGCCGGGATCATGTTGCGAAAGGCCTGCGGCAGCACCACATGGCGCATGCTCTGCCACGGGCTCAACCCCAGCGCGAGGCTGGCCGAGACCTGCCCGCGCGAGATCGACTGGATGCCGGCCCGCATGATTTCGCAGAAGTAGGCGGCCTCGAACAGGGTGAAGGTGATCACCGCCGAATTGAACGCGCCCACGCGCACCGGCGTGGGCGAGCCCAGCGCCCAGGCGGCCATGTAGGGCACCAGGAAATAGAACCAGAAGATGACCAGCAGCAACGGGATGGAGCGCATCACGTTCACGTAGATGCCGGCCGGCACCGACAGCAGCTTGAAGCGCGACAGCCGCATCATGGCCAGCAGCGTGCCCAGCGCCAGCCCCATCACGGCGGCCAGCAAGGTCAGCGTCAGCGTGAACGTCATTCCCGTCTTGAACAGATAGGGAAGGGCGCTGGCGATGGCGTCGAAATCGAATTTACCCACGGCGCGCCCCTAGCGACTCTTGCCCGCCGGGCCGATCAGCCCGGGGATGGCCACGCGGCGCTCGAGCATGCGCATGCCCAGCACCACCACGCCGTTCAGAATCAGGTAGACCGCGGTCGCGGCCGAGAACGCCTCGAAGATATGGAAGCTGAATTCCTGCATCGAGCGCGCCTGGCCGGTCAGCTCCAGCAGGCCGATGGTCAGCGCCACCGACGAATACTTGATCGTGCCCATGAACTCCGACGTCAGCGGAGGCAACACGATGCGGTAGGCCTGCGGCAGGATGATGTAGCGGTACACCTGCGCCTCGGTCAGCCCCTGCGCGATGCCGGCCTGAAGCTGGCCGCGCGGCAGCGACTGGATGCCCGCGCGCACCTGCTCGGCCACGCGCGACGATCCATAGAAACCCAGGCACAGCACCGCCGGCAGGAACTGGCCCCAGGGCTGCGGCATCTGCTTCATGGCCACGCCCCAGGCATGCGGCAGCAGCTCGGGCAGCACGAAATACCAGAGGAACATCTGCACCAGCAGCGGGATGTTGCGGAACACCTCGACATAGGCCGCGCCGGCGAAGTTCAGCGCGCGCGAGCTTGCCGTGCGCATCACGCCCAGGCAGGAGCCCAGCAGCAGCGAGAAGACCCAGGCGATCAGGGACAGCGCCAGCGTCCACCCCACGCCGATCAGCAGCGTTTCCAGGAAGGTATGCACGCCGTCCGGCGACATGTCCAGGAATACGCCCCAGCTCCAGTTGTAATTCATGAATCCGCCTCAAGTTTCGGCGCCGGGCGGCGCCAGACCCCATTGCCGGGGGGGGGGGGGGGGGGGGGCGGCGGGG
>NZ_JBICCO010000155.1:0-5176 GCF_043119405.1 Achromobacter sp. 413638 | reverse complement strand
GTGGCGGGGGCCCCCGCCCCCCAGGTGGACCTGCGCGCCGGCGTCGGCGCGCAGAACAACGACGGCGTGGCTCGCGGCACGCTGGACCTGAACGCGCGCCGCCTGGGCGGCGGCGCCGAGCGCGGCGCGATCGCCGGCTCGGGCAACGGCGCCAACG
Source organism: Achromobacter sp. 413638 (assembly GCF_043119405.1). NCBI lineage: Bacteria > Pseudomonadati > Pseudomonadota > Betaproteobacteria > Burkholderiales > Alcaligenaceae > Achromobacter > Achromobacter sp. 413638. The sequence continues at coordinate 5,019 of NZ_JBICCO010000155.1, read as the reverse complement.
ACGTGGCCGTGTCGGTCGCGGGCACTCCGCTGATCCAGGGCGCCAAGACGGTGGCGGTGAACGCCTTCCGCCGCTACGACGACGCGCCGCTGGCCGCCGCGCCGGACGTCACCGGCAAGCGCCCGCAGGAAATCACGCAAGGCTATCTGGACGGCATCGACGGCGAGAACCAGACCTACATGAACGCCGCGCTGGCCAACCCGGCGGTGGCCGCGCGCCTGGCCGGCCTGGGCGCGTACAAGCTGCGTCCGGGCGTGGAAGTCGTCAGCGCCACGCCGGACGGCGACCTGACCGTGTCCGGCGACATCGACCTGTCCAACTACCGCTACGGCCCGGGCGCCGACCGCCTCACGCCCGCGCGGCGCGGCTATGGCGAACCCGGCGTGCTGGTGCTGCGCGCCGGCGGCAACCTGAATATCTACGGCAGCATCAACGACGGCTTCGGGCCGCCGCCGGAGTCGCCGGACGACGCCGGCTGGCAGCTGGTCCAGGGCCGTCTCGGCTCGCAGGGCATCACGGCTTTTGGCGGCGACCTGGTGGTGCCGATCGGCGGCGTCAAGCTGGAGGCCGGCACGATGTTCCCCACCGGCAGCAAGCTGAACTACGACCTGCCGGTCGCGCCCGTCACGCTGCCCGCCGGCACCGTGCTGCCCGTGGCGATGACGCTGGACGCGGCCCTGTCGCTGCCGGCCGGGCTGGTGCTGACCGGCGACGTCACGGCCGCCGACGGCCGCGTGCTGCGCGCCGGCACCGTGCTGGCCGGCGAGCTCAAGCTCGCGCCGGGCGCGCAACTGGGCGCCGGTTTCGTCCTGCGCGGCGAGGCCGCCGTGCGCGCCTTCACCTGGCCCAAGGGCGTGCCGCTGCCGGCCGACTTGAAGGCCAGTGCGCAGATCACGCTGGCGCAGGGCTCGCTGATCCCGTCGCAGACCAAGCTGGTGCTGCTGGGCGGCAAGCCGGTGGACCTGCGGCCCAAGGGGCCGGACGGCAGGCAGGGCCGCAACTGGGCGCTGGCGCCCATGCTGGGCGCGGGCGCCAGCGCCTGGACGCTGACCGCGGTGGCCGGCGCCGACCTGGGCTCGGCCGACGTGCGCACGCGCAACGTCCTGAGCAAGGGCGATCTGGTGATGTCCGACACGCACTATGGCCTGGCGGGCCGGGGAACCGAGACCTCCAAGACCATCTTTGTCGGCGTGATGGTGCTGACGCCGCTGGGGGCCGAGGAACTGATCGGAGATCCCTCGCTGGCTGGCAAGCCGATCAAGCCGATCGCCGACGAATGGCAGCTGGACTGGGAAACGATGTGTTCCTGGGGCGCCTATTGCGAACCGGAACCGCGCAGGGTGACGGCCGCCGGATCGCAGCAATGGGCGGGCAACGCCATCTGGGTCGGCAAGACGGTGCAGGAAATGGCCGCCGCGCTCAACAAGACCGAGGAAGCCATCTGCGCCAACGCCGCCCACTGCGAGGGCGGCGGCACCTCGGAAACCATCATCACCCGCACCTACAAGTACGTCTTCGGCTCGCCCTTGTTCAGCGTGCTGCGCACCGGCGCCGGCGACCTGTCGCTACTGGCCGGGCGCGACGTGGGCATGGCCTCGCTGTACGGCGTGTACACCGCCGGCACGCCCACCTCGCTGGGCGCGGCCGACGCGCGCTTCAACCTGGCGCGCGGCTATGACGGCAAGACCGGCGTGCTGGGCCTGATGCAGCTGGACGGCAAATACGACGCCGCCCTGGCGTCTTACCGGGCCTGGTATCCCGATCACGGCGGCAACCTGCTGGTCGATGCCGCGCGCGACGTATACGGCGATGCCATGGGAGCCGCGGCCAACAGCGGCGTCGAGGTCGACTGGACCAGCAGCCTGGCGCGCTATTCCAGCACGATGACCGGCGCCTGGCTGTGGCGCCAGGGCAGCATCGGCACGCCGGGCGTGGCCGATATCGCGCCCAGCTGGTGGATCAATTTCGGCGCCTACACGGTCGATTCCCCCTACGGCGCCGGCTACAAGGAACCGAGGGTGGTGGGTTTCACCGGCTTCGGCACGCTGGGCGGCGGCAACGTCAGCATCGCCGCCGGCCGCGACGCGGGCGTGCGCGACGCGCGCGGCGACGCGGCGCTCTATGTCAACGGCATGGCGGCGCGCTCGCAAGGGCTGACCGCGGTGGTCGCCAGCACCGGCCGCTTGCTGGACGGCAACCTGGTGCTGACCGGCGGCGGCGATCTGGACCTGCGCATCGGCGGCAGCCTCAATCCCACGCTGAGCGCCACCCAGCTGCAGGCGATCGGGCCGTCGCATACGGGTGGGTCCGACAACCTGGATCTGAACGGCGTGCTTGGCAACCTGCGCGGCCGGATCAGCCTGTCGGCCGGACAGATGGGCGGCATGGACCTGCGCTACGGCGACGGCTCGGGATTGCGCGCTCCGGATCCGTATGCCGTGGCCGGGGGCCGGGTCATGGGCGGGCCGCGCCTGGTGCTGGGCGACGCCGTGGCCTGGATCGACACGCGCGCCGACCTGGTGCTGGGCGGCGTCAGCGACCCCGGCCGCGTCACGCAGGTCAATTCCAGTCCCTACCAGATGATCGGCGCGGCGGATCCGGTCGTCGGCGGCGGCAACGGCTGGTTCACGCTGTGGACGCCGTCCACCGCGATCAATCTGTTCTCGGCCGGCGGCAACCTCACCCCGATGACCGTCAGCAACAGCCGGTTCCTGGGAGAAGAACTGTCCTCCGATGTCACGCGGGTGTCGGCGGACGGCCGCCGCTATTTCGTGTATCCGTCCATCGTGCGCGCCGTGGCGGCCGGCGGCAACATCGTGTTGGCCGACAATGCCGCGGGCTACGACAACCCGGTGCTGTTGCTGGCGCCGTCGGCGGGCGGCCAGCTCGAGATGCTGGCGGGCCGCTCCATCCTGGCCAATGGCGCCCATGCCGTGTCGATGTCGGCGGCCGATGCGCCGCTGCCCACGCCCTGGCGTCCGGCCTTCAGCGCCTTCGAGGTCTCGAACGGCAATCCCATCCTGACCAATACCAGCAAGGATGGCGTGCAGCCTGGGTCGCTGGGGTACAACAAGCCGCTGTTCGTCTTCGGGCCGGCTTCGCCCACGAACCGCGCGCTGCACGCGGGCGATGACACCGTCGCCAGGTTCTACGCGGTCACGGGCGACATCCTCGGCCTGAAGAGCGGCGCGGTGGTCGACATGAGCAATACCGGCCGCAGCACGGACACCTGGTACGAGGCCGCCGTGCCGGTATCGGTGCGGGCGGGCCGCGACATCATGCGCCTGGATGTCACCGCGCTGCACAACAATGCGCGCGACCTGTCGCTGATCGAGGCCGGCCGCGACATCATCTACGCCAATGCGCAGGTGGCTGGCCCCGGCACGCTGCTGATGCAGGCGGCGCGCCAGGTGCGCCAGGACGACGCGGCCAGCGTGCGCAGCCTGGGCGCCATCGTGCGCGGCGACAACCGGCTTGGCGCGGACATCGCTGTGCTGGCCGGCGTGGGCGCGGCGGGACCGGACTACGCGGGCCTGCTGGCGCGCTATCTGGATCCGACCCGCGCGCTGGCCGCCGGCGAAACGCTGGGCGCGAATCCGGATCGCGTGGTGCGGTCCTACGGCGGCGAAATGACGCTGGCGAACTGGCTGCGCCTGCACTTCGGCTATCAGGGCGACGAGCAGGGCGCGCAGGGCGAGCTGGCGCGGCAGCAGGCGAAGGTGGACGCCCAGGCCGCCGCCGACGCCTCGCGCAAGCGCCGTGATCTGTCGCAGGACTATCGCCAGGAAAGCGAGCTGCACCTGGTGAACTGGCTGCGCAAGCAGCATGGCTACGAGGGCGGCCAGGACGGCGCGGCCGCGGCCTTCGCGGCGCTGGCGCCGGCGGAGCGCGGCATCTATGCGCGCCAGCTGTTCTTCGCCGAGCTGAAGGAAGGCGGCCGCGAGTACAACGAGGAAGGCGGCCCGCGCTTCGGCAGCTACCTGCGCGGACGCCGCGCCATCGCGGCGCTGTTCCCCGAGAGCGATGCCGCCGGTGGTCCGATCCGCTACGAGGGCAGCTTCACGATGTACGGCGGCGCGGGACTGCGCAGCAGTTTCGGCGGCAACATCCAGCTGCTGACACCGGGCGGCCAGCAGGTGCTGGGCGTGGAAGGCGTGGCCCCGCCGGCCAGCGCCGGCGTGGTGACGCAGGGCCAGGGCAACATCCAGCTCTATGCGCAGGGCAGCGTGCTGCTGGGCCAGAGCCGCATCATGACCACCTTCGGCGGCCACATCCAGGCCTGGTCCGCGAACGGCGACATCAACGCCGGGCGCGGCGCCAAGACCACGGTGCTGTACACGCCGCCGCGCCGCGTCTACGACGCCTTCGGCAACGTGACGCTGTCGCCCACCGTGCCGTCCACCGGCGCCGGCATCGGCACGCTGGCGCCGATTCCCGAGGTGCCGGCGGGCGACGTGGACCTGATCGCGCCGCTGGGCACCATCGACGCCGGCGAGGCCGGCATCCGGGTGTCGGGCAACGTCAACATCGCGGCGCTGCACGTGGTGAACGCGGCCAACATCCAGGTGCAGGGCGAGAGCAAGGGCATCCCGGTGACGGCCTCGGTCAACACCGGCGCCCTGTCCAGTGCCAGCGCGGCGGCCTCCACGGCCACGGCGGCGGCGCAGGACGTGATGCAGCGCGACCGCGCCGCCTCGCGCCAGAATCTGCCGTCGATCATCTCGGTGCAGATCCTGGGCTATGGCGACGAGCAGCTGCCGGCCGGCCGCGCGCCGGCCAGCCCCAGCGTCGACGCCGGCAAGCAGGCGCCGATCTATCGGGCCGACAGCGTGTTCCAGATGGTCGGCGACGGCCCGCTGACGCCGGTGCAGCAGGCCGCGCTGACGCCGGCCGAGCGGCGCAACTGGCAGCCGTGACCATGGCCGCCATCACCGAGGCCCGCCCGGCGGAAATCCGGGCGGGGGGGGGGGGGGGGGGGGGGGGGGGGGGGGGGGGGGGGGGGGGGGGGGGGGGGCCGCG
>NZ_JBICCO010000154.1:0-5237 GCF_043119405.1 Achromobacter sp. 413638 | reverse complement strand
GTCGATGACATGCGGCGCGCCCTTGAGCGAATGCGCGGCTTCCTGGAAGGCGCCGGACAGCTTGCGGGCGCGGCCGAACAGGTCGTCGCGCTGATAGATGTCCAGCGTCGCCAGGATGGCGGCGGCGGCCAGCGGATGCGCCGAATAGGTGTAGCCGTGGAAGAACTCGATGCCGCCCTGCGGGCCGTTGACGATGGCGTCATGCACCTCGCGCTTGACGGCGACCGCGCCGGCCGGAATGGCGGCGTTGCTCACGCCCTTGGCCATGGTGATCAGGTCCGGCGTGACGCCGAAGTAATGTGCGGCGGTGGCTTCGCCCAGGCGGCCGTAGGCGGTGATGACCTCGTCGAAGATCAGCAGGATGCCGTGCTTGGCGGTGATTTCACGCAGTTTTTCCAGGTAGCCCACGGGCGGCACCAGCACGCCGGTGGAGCCGGCCATGGGCTCGACGATCACGGCGGCGATGGTGGACGCGTCATGCAGCGCGATGATGCGTTCGAGTTCTTCGGCCAGGTGCGCGCCCCAGGCCGGCTGGCCCTTGGAATAGGCGTTCTTTTCCAGGTTGTGGGTGTGCGGCAGATGGTCCACCGCCGGCAGCAGGGCGCCGGAGAAGGTCTTGCGGTTGGGCGAGATGCCGCCCACCGAGATGCCGCCGAAGCCCACTCCGTGATAGCCGCGCTCGCGGCCGATCAGGCGGGTGCGCTGGCCTTCGCCGCGGGCGCGGTGATAGGCCAGGGCGATCTTCAGGGCGGTGTCCACCGACTCGGAGCCCGAGTTGGTGAAGAACACGCGGTCCAGGCCGGCCGGCATCAGGCCGGCGACGGCCGTGGCGGCCTCGAAGGCCAGCGGGTGGCCCAGCTGGAAGCCGGGCGCGTAGTCCATCTCGCCGGCCTGCTTGGCGATGGCCGACACGATTTCCTCGCGGCAATGGCCGGCGTTCACGCACCACAGGCCCGCGGTGCCGTCCAGGATCTGGCGGCCGTCGGCCGAGGTGTAGTACATGCCCTTGGCGCCGGCCAGCAGGCGCGGTTGCGCCTTGAACTGCTTGTTGGCGGTGAAGGGCATCCACAGATGGGACAGGTCGGGAAGCTGGGCGCGGGCGTTCATGGCGACTCCTGGGTAAGGAAAACCGCGGGGCCTGCAAGGCGCGGGCGGCGGGATTGCGGATGATTCTGGTATGTCCGGCCGGGATTGAAAATATACGATCCGTGCAAAGCGCCCTAACTGTATAGTTCCAACCATGACAACTGTACAGTTTTGGCGATGATCGATTTCCAGCCCCAGCGCGCGCGCGGCCAGGGGCCGACCCTGGTCGAGCAGCTGGTTGCCGCCGTGTTGCGCGCCATCGAGCAGCAGGTGCTGCGTCCGGGTATGTCCCTACCCTCGGTGCGGGAGCTCGCGCGCCAGTACGAGATCAGCACTTTCACGGTGGCCAGCGCCTACAGCCGGCTGGTGTCGCTGGGCTGGCTGGCGGCCCGGCCCGGAGCGGGCTACCGCGTCGCTTCGCCGGACGCGCCCGCGCGCCGGGGCGAGACGCCGTCCTGGGAGCCGCCGCGCCTGAACGCCGGCTGGCTGGTGTCGGACATCTTCGCGGACCATTCCATCCCCATCAAGTCCGGCTGTGGCTGGCTGCCGGGGGAATGGCTGAACGAGGAAGGGCTGCATGTGGCCCTGCGCCACCTGGGCCGGGTGCCGGCCATGCGCATCGCCAACTACGGCCATCCCTATGGTTACGCGCCGCTGCGCGAGACCATCGCCGCCAGCCTCAGCGCGCAGGGCATGGAAGTGGAGGTGTCGCAGGTCCTCTTGACCCAGGGCGTTTCGCACGGCCTGGACATGGTGATCCGCACCCTGCTGCGCCACGGCGATACGGTGGTGGTGGAACAGCCGGCCTACGCCAACCTGCTGCAGATGCTGCGGCTGGCGGGCTTGCGCGTGGTGCCGGTGCCGCGCAATGCCGACGGACTGGATTGCGAGGCGCTGGAGCGCGTTGCGGCCCAGCATCGGCCGCGAGCCCTGTTCATCAATACGGCGCTGCAGAATCCGTCCGGCGCCAGCATCGGCATGGCCAACGCCTTCCGCATCCTGCAGACGGCCGAGCGGCACGGTCTCTGGGTGGTGGAGGACGATATCTCGCGCGAGCTGGCGCCCGGCGTCACGCCCATGCTGGCGGCGCTGGACGGCGGTTGCCGCGTGGTCTACCTGGGCGGCTACTCCAAGGTGATCAGCCCGTCGGTGCGGGTGGGCTATGTGGTGGCGCACCGCGACCTGGTGCGCGATATCGCCCGCACCAAGATGGCCGTGGGCCTGACCTCGCCCGAGATCATGGAGCGCATCGTGCACCAGGTGATCCGCGAGGGCCGCTACCGCGCCCACATCGCGCGCACGCGGGAGCGGCTGGAACAGGCGCATGCCGCCGTGGCGGGGCTGATGGACGCGCATGGCTTCGACATCCACACGCGGCCACAGGCGGGCCTGTTCCTGTGGGCGAAAGTGGCGGGGCAATGGCGCGGGCGCGGCGCCAACGGGCTGGCCGAGATGGCCTTGAAGGACGGCATCTGGCTGGCGCCGGGTTCCTACTTCGAGGCCGACGAGGCCGACACGCCCTGGGTGCGCTTCAACGTCGCGTACTCGGAAGCGCCGGCGCTGTGGCGCTTCATGCGCAACGCGGGCGCGGCCTGAGGGTCGGCTCCCGAGGCGCGCCCGCTCAGGCGCGCTCGTAGGTCACGAAGTCGTATTCGTAGCCGTTCTCGGCCGGCTGCCGCTCGCGCGCCGTTTCCTTCCATTGGAAGGCCGGCAGCAATGGGAAGAAGGCATCGCCCTCGACCCGGGCATGCACCTCGGTGGCCAGCACGCGGCGCGCCAGCGGCAGGGCCTGCGCATAGATCTGCGCGCCGCCGATGACGAAGGCCTCGGCGACATCGCCGCAGGCCTGCGCCGCCGCTTCCAGCGACGCCACCACGATGGCGCCTTCCGGCGCGAAATCCGGATTGCGGCTGACGACGATATTGGCGCGCCCCGGCAGCGGCCGCCCCAGAGAATCCCAGGTCTTGCGGCCCATGATGATGGGATGACCCAGCGTGCTGCGCTTGAAATGCGCCAGGTCCCCCGGCAGCCGCCAGGGCAGGGCATTGTCGCGCCCGATGGCGCGGTTGTCGGAATAGGCGACGATCAGGGTCAGGCTGGGAGTCATGCGGACGCTATGGCGAAGTTCAAGGACGGCGCGACAAGCGCGCACTGCCGTAAGCGTAGCAAATCCGCGCAGGCCGACGCGCGCGAACCCTCAACGCCCCCCGCGCCCGATTCTCTCAACAAGGCACACTCACCACCCATCGTAGGCGGCCCGCAGCGGGGCCGCTGCGGAGCCGGCTTTGCCGGTCCGCACGCGGCGCCCCTGGGGGAAGGCGCCGCAGGCGCCTCGGGGGGGCCTCATCCATTAGCGTGTTCGAGGAACTCGGTGGCCGGCATGGGCTTGCCCAGCAGGAAACCCTGCAGCGAATCGCAGCCCAGGCCGGTCAGGAACTTCTGTTGTGCGGTGGTCTCGACGCCTTCGGCCACGATGCGCAGGTTCAGCTGCTGCGCCAGGGCGACGATGGCGGCCACGATGGCCGCATCCTCGTTGTCGTTCTCCAACTGGTTCACGAAGCCGCGGTCGATCTTCAGCTCGGTGGCCGGCAGGCGCTTCAGGTACAGCAGGCTCGAATAGCCGGTGCCGAAGTCGTCGATGGAAATGGTCACGCCCAGGCCGGACAGGCGCTTGAGCACCGCCAGGCTGGCCTCGGCGTCACGCATGGCCGTCGATTCGGTCACTTCCAGCGTCAGGCAGGACGGCGGCACGTTGTGCCGGGCGAGCGCGCCGCGCACCGTCTCGACCAGGCTGGCATGCGCGAACTGCAGCGCCGAGATGTTCACGGCGATAGTCCAGTGGCTCTGGCCCGCGTCGATCCATTCGCGCATCTGGCGGCAGGCTTCGTTGATGACCCAGTCGCCGATCGACAGGATCAGGCCGGTTTTTTCCGCCGTGGGAATGAACAGGTCCGGGCCGACCAGGCCGCGCGTGGGGTGGTTCCAGCGCAACAGCGCCTCGGCGCCGATGATCGGGCCGGCCGGCGCTTCATATTTGGGCTGGTAGTGCAGCACGAACTGGCCGCGCTCCTGCGCCAGCCGCAGGTCGTGCAGCAGCTCGATCTGTTCGTGCGCGTCGGCGTTCATCGACGGCTCGAAGAAGCTGTAGCCGGTGCCGCCCAGGCGCTTGGCGTGATACATGGCGGCGTCGGCGTTGGTCAGCAGCGCGTGGGTGTCCTCGCCGTCGTTGGGATAGATGGCGATGCCCACGCTGGATGTCACCAGCACTTCGTGGCCGTAGACCGTCACGGGCCGCGCGATGGCATTGATCAGGCGGTCGGCCACGCTGGCGGCGTCGGTCGGTTCGCCCACTTCGCTCAGGACGATGAATTCGTCGCCGCCCAGTCGCGCAACGGTGTCCTGGGTGCGCAGAGTCTGGCGGATGCGTTGCGCCAGGTCGATGAGCAGCGCGTCGCCGGTATGGTGGCCGTAGGCGTCGTTGACCGCCTTGAAACCGTCCAGGTCGAAGAACAGCACCGCGAAATAGCCCTTGCGCCGGCTGGCGCTTTCGATGGCCTGCTCCATGCGGTCTTCGAGCAGAATGCGGTTGGGCAGCTTGGTGAGCGTGTCGTGCAGGGCCAGCTGCACCAGTTCTTCGTTGGCTTCGGCCAGCGACGACGCCAGGGCCGAGGTGCGAGCTTCCAGCCGGTTGTCCAGCACCGCCACGATCAGCGCGATGCCCAGCACGCTCAGGGTCACGGCGGTGACGGCGATGGCCAGCCAGCCAGCCGACAGGCCGCCATTGGAGGCCAGGCAGACGCTGTCGTCCGGAAAGCCCGCGGCCTGCATGCCGGTGTAGTGCATGCCGACGATGGCCAGCCCCATCGCCACCGACGCCAGCGGCCGTAAAAACGCCATGCGCGGCCCGTCGTGGCGCAGCCGGTAGGTGATCCACAGCGCCGCGCCCGACGCGGCCACGGCGATCAGGATGGACAGCGCGAACCAGCCTCTGTGATAGACGATGCCGGGCTGCATGCGCATCGCGGCCATGCCCACGTAGTGCATCGCCGCGATGCCCGCGCCCATGAGCAGGGCGCCGACCGCCAGGCGGCGGGGGGGGCGGGGGGGGGGGGGCCCCCGCCCCCAACCCCCAGCCCCCCCCCCCCCCCCCC
>NZ_JBICCO010000153.1:0-5341 GCF_043119405.1 Achromobacter sp. 413638 | reverse complement strand
AGGTCATAACCATCAGTGTTATAGGATCAAGCCTCACGAGCAATTAGTATCGGTTAGCTTAACGCATTACTGCGCTTCCACACCCGACCTATCAACGTCCTGGTCTCGAACGACTCTTTAGGGGGATCAAGTCCCCGGGATACCTAATCTTCAGACGAGTTTCCCGCTTAGATGCCTTCAGCGGTTATCTCTTCCGTACTTAGCTACCCGGCAATGCCATTGGCATGACAACCGGTACACCAGAGGTACGTCCACTCCGGTCCTCTCGTACTAGGAGCAGGCTCCGTCAAGTATCCAACGCCCACGGCAGATAGGGACCAAACTGTCTCACGACGTTTTAAACCCAGCTCACGTACCTCTTTAAATGGCGAACAGCCATACCCTTGGGACCGGCTACAGCCCCAGGATGAGATGAGCCGACATCGAGGTGCCAAACACCGCCGTCGATATGAACTCTTGGGCGGTATCAGCCTGTTATCCCCAGAGTACCTTTTATCCGTTGAGCGATGGCCCTTCCATTCAGAACCACCGGATCACTATGTCCTGCTTTCGCACCTGTTCGACTTGTCAGTCTCACAGTCAAGCACGCTTATGCCATTGCACTATCAGCACGATTTCCGACCGTACCTAGCGTACCTTCGAACTCCTCCGTTACACTTTGGGAGGAGACCGCCCCAGTCAAACTGCCCACCATGCACTGTCCCCGATCCGGATAACGGACCAAGGTTAGAACCGCAAACAAACCAGGGTGGTATTTCAAGGATGGCTCCACGTGATCTAGCGACCACGCTTCAAAGCCTCCCACCTATCCTACACAGGCCGGTTCACAGTCCAATGCAAAGCTACAGTAAAGGTTCATGGGGTCTTTCCGTCTAGCCGCGGGTAGATTGCATCATCACAAACACTTCAACTTCGCTGAGTCTCAGGAGGAGACAGTGTGGCCATCGTTACGCCATTCGTGCAGGTCGGAACTTACCCGACAAGGAATTTCGCTACCTTAGGACCGTTATAGTTACGGCCGCCGTTTACCGGGGCTTCGATCAAGAGCTTGCACCCCATCACTTAACCTTCCGGCACCGGGCAGGCGTCACACCCTATACGTCGACTTTCGTCTTTGCAGAGTGCTGTGTTTTTAATAAACAGTCGCAGCCACCGATTCTCTGCGACCCCATCATGCTAAGCGCGCAGGCGCTTCACACTACCGGGGTATACCTTCTCCCGAAGTTACGGTATCAATTTGCCGAGTTCCTTCTCCTGAGTTCTCTCAAGCGCCTTGGAATATTCATCCCGTCCACCTGTGTCGGTTTGCGGTACGGTCTCGTACAGCTGAAGCTTAGAGGCTTTTCTTGGAACCACTTCCAATCACTTCGCAAGCAATGCTCGCTCGTGCCATACCCTTGATTTACGCGCCCGGATTTGCCTAAGCGCCATCTTCGATACAGCAACAGGGACATCCAACACCCTGATGATCTTCCGCGATCCGTCCCCCCATCGCACTGTACGACGGTGCTGGAATATTAACCAGCTTCCCATCAGCTACGCATCTCTGCCTCGCCTTAGGGGCCGACTCACCCTGCGCCGATGAACGTTGCGCAGGAAACCTTGGACTTACGGCGAGGGGGCTTTTCACCCCCTTTATCGCTACTCATGTCAGCATTCGCACTTCTGATACCTCCAGCAGCCTTTACAAGCCACCTTCGCAGGCTTACAGAACGCTCTCCTACCGCGTGCACAAAGTGCACACCCGCAGCTTCGGTTTATCGCTTAGCCCCGTTACATCTTCCGCGCAGGACGACTCGATCAGTGAGCTATTACGCTTTCTTTAAAGGATGGCTGCTTCTAAGCCAACCTCCTGACTGTCTATGCCTTCCCACTTCGTTTCCCACTTAGCGATAATTCGGGACCTTAGCTGGCGGTCTGGGTTGTTTCCCTCTTGAGTCCGGACGTTAGCACCCGGTGCTCTGTCTCCCAAGCTGTACTTGCAGGTATTCGGAGTTTGCCATAGTTTGGTAAGTCGCCATGACCCCCTAGCTATAACAGTGCTCTACCCCCTGCAGTAATACTTGAGGCACTACCTAAATAGTTTTCGGAGAGAACCAGCTATTTCCAGATTTGTTTAGCCTTTCACCCCTATCCACAGCTCATCCCCTAATTTTTCAACATTAGTGGGTTCGGTCCTCCAGCACGTGTTACCGTGCCTTCAACCTGGCCATGGATAGATCATCTGGTTTCGGGTCTACACCCAGCGACTGAATCGCCCTATTCGGACTCGCTTTCGCTACGGCTTCCCTATTCGGTTAACCTTGCCACTGAATGTAAGTCGCTGACCCATTATACAAAAGGTACGCAGTCACCCCTTACGAGGCTCCTACTGTTTGTATGCATACGGTTTCAGGATCTATTTCACTCCCCTTCCGGGGTTCTTTTCGCCTTTCCCTCACGGTACTGGTTCACTATCGGTCGATCACGAGTATTTAGCCTTGGAGGATGGTCCCCCCATCTTCAAACAGGATTTCACGTGTCCCGCCCTACTTTTCTTACGCTTAGTTCCACACTCAAGATTTCATCTACAGGGCTATCACCTGCTACGGCCGGGCTTTCCATCCCGTTCGATTATCCTGAATGCTAAAACGTAAAGGCTCTTCCGATTTCGCTCGCCACTACTTTCGGAATCTCGGTTGATTTCTTTTCCTCGAGCTACTGAGATGTTTCAGTTCACCCGGTTCGCTTCCACTGACCTATGTATTCAGTCAGGGATACTCCTTGCGGAGTGGGTTTCCCCATTCGGATATCTGCGGATCAAAGCTTGTTTGCCAGCTCCCCGCAGCTTTTCGCAGGCTACTACGTCCTTCATCGCCTGTGATCGCCAAGGCATCCACCATATGCACTTAGTCGCTTGATCCTATAACGCTGTAGGCTATAGGACCTGAGTATTAGCGTTTGTGCCGTTCATAAGTTTCAAAGCAGTCTGAAGTTATTCACTTCAGTCTTGAGAACTTGGAACAAAATTAATGCAATCACAACCCGTACCCATCTTCATCAGCCAAGCTGACTACTCGATGAGCACATTTTGTTGTGCTTCTTCCAGATTGTTAAAGAACAAATATAGCTGTCAGGTAAAACCTAACTCATAAAACCGCCTGCAATCTGCACACGATGCTATGAGTTAGCCTCTACTTCTCACCAGGCAATCAACCTTCGTCAATCAGTGGTGGAGGTGAACGGGATCGAACCGATGACATCCTGCTTGCAAAGCAGGCGCTCTCCCAGCTGAGCTACACCCCCATATCCCACGACGCTTGCCGCGCCCTGCGAATACCTGGTGGGTCTGGTTGGATTCGAACCAACGACCCCCGCCTTATCAAGACGGTGCTCTAACCGACTGAGCTACAGACCCAAAACCTTCTCGGATCAGTAGTCAGAAGTCATGGACACAGGGAGGAATCCCTCTACCCAAGCCCACAACCGATCCCAGCTATATCAAACAACCGATAAGAGTGGACGCTTAACACGAGCACTAAGCTCTGAAAGGAGGTGATCCAGCCGCACCTTCCGATACGGCTACCTTGTTACGACTTCACCCCAGTCATGAATCCTACCGTGGTAATCGCCCCCCTTGCGGTTAGGCTAACTACTTCTGGTAAAACCCACTCCCATGGTGTGACGGGCGGTGTGTACAAGACCCGGGAACGTATTCACCGCGACATGCTGATCCGCGATTACTAGCGATTCCGACTTCACGCAGTCGAGTTGCAGACTGCGATCCGGACTACGATCGGGTTTCTGGGATTGGCTCCCCCTCGCGGGTTGGCGACCCTCTGTCCCGACCATTGTATGACGTGTGAAGCCCTACCCATAAGGGCCATGAGGACTTGACGTCATCCCCACCTTCCTCCGGTTTGTCACCGGCAGTCTCATTAGAGTGCCCTTTCGTAGCAACTAATGACAAGGGTTGCGCTCGTTGCGGGACTTAACCCAACATCTCACGACACGAGCTGACGACAGCCATGCAGCACCTGTGTTCCGGTTCTCTTGCGAGCACTCCTAAATCTCTTCAGGATTCCAGACATGTCAAGGGTAGGTAAGGTTTTTCGCGTTGCATCGAATTAATCCACATCATCCACCGCTTGTGCGGGTCCCCGTCAATTCCTTTGAGTTTTAATCTTGCGACCGTACTCCCCAGGCGGTCAACTTCACGCGTTAGCTGCGCTACCAAGGCCCGAAGGCCCCAACAGCTAGTTGACATCGTTTAGGGCGTGGACTACCAGGGTATCTAATCCTGTTTGCTCCCCACGCTTTCGTGCATGAGCGTCAGTGTTATCCCAGGAGGCTGCCTTCGCCATCGGTGTTCCTCCGCATATCTACGCATTTCACTGCTACACGCGGAATTCCACCTCCCTCTGACACACTCTAGCTCGGTAGTTAAAAATGCAGTTCCAAAGTTAAGCTCTGGGATTTCACATCTTTCTTTCCGAACCGCCTGCGCACGCTTTACGCCCAGTAATTCCGATTAACGCTTGCACCCTACGTATTACCGCGGCTGCTGGCACGTAGTTAGCCGGTGCTTATTCTGCAGGTACCGTCAGTTCCACGGGGTATTAGCCCGCGACGTTTCTTTCCTGCCAAAAGTGCTTTACAACCCGAAGGCCTTCATCGCACACGCGGGATGGCTGGATCAGGGTTGCCCCCATTGTCCAAAATTCCCCACTGCTGCCTCCCGTAGGAGTCTGGGCCGTGTCTCAGTCCCAGTGTGGCTGGTCGTCCTCTCAAACCAGCTACGGATCGTCGCCTTGGTGAGCCGTTACCTCACCAACTAGCTAATCCGATATCGGCCGCTCCAATAGTGCAAGGTCTTACGATCCCCTGCTTTCCCCCGTAGGGCGTATGCGGTATTAGCTACGCTTTCGCGTAGTTATCCCCCGCTACTGGGCACGTTCCGATACATTACTCACCCGTTCGCCACTCGCCGCCAGACCGAAGTCCGCGCTGCCGTTCGACTTGCATGTGTAAAGCATCCCGCTAGCGTTCAATCTGAGCCAGGATCAAACTCTTCAGTTTAATCTCTGTATAAATTCGTATTTCTTAGTTCCGAAGAACCGAGTCATACGTCGCTACTCAAAGGAAGTGAGGTATGTTCTTAGACTTGACATCTAAGGCACTTCACTTCTAGTGAGCACTTGATTTCTTGTGCTTGCGATCAAACCAGGTAAACCCGGCCCGATCACTGCGCACTCGCATCAAGCGCCCACACTTATCGGTTGTTTAATTGTTAAAGAGCGGTACTGCCAAATTCTGTACTACTTCGCCTCAACTGCCGTTAACTTCAGCGACTTTCGAAGAA
>NZ_JBICCO010000152.1:0-5404 GCF_043119405.1 Achromobacter sp. 413638 | reverse complement strand
CCGCGACGACACGCCGATGCGCGGCGTCCGCCGCATTGCTGACAGCAGGCCGGCATGGCCGATATGGAACCAGGTGCACCCCCGATGTCTTTGTCGTCCGGCCATATCGCAGTCGAAGAAAATTCCGATACCGCGCAAGCGCAACCCGCCGCCACAGCGCAACCCGAGCTTGACACGGGCATCGTCGCGTTGATGCTGCTTGCCAGATACCATCAGCTGCCGGTGGATCCAGCGCAAATCCGGCACCAGTACTCGGACGAGGGCAAGCCGCTATCGACCGAGCAGATCCTGCTCGCCTCCCGGCGGCTGGGCCTCAAGAGCCGCCTGGCGACGGTGGATATGAGCAGGCTGGGTACCACGCCGCTGCCCGCGATCGCGGTCATGGACAATGGCGACTTCGTCATCCTCGCCCGGCACGACGGCGACCGCGTCCTGATTCAACACCCCAGATCTGCCGGCCCGGAGATTCTGTCGATACAGGTTTTCGAAGCCTCGTGGTCCGGCAGGCTGATCCTGGCGACGTCGCGCGCGTCCGCCGCGGGCGCGCTGCAGAAGTTCGATTTCAGCTGGTTCGTCCCGGCCATCGTGAAGTACCGCAAGATGCTGGCGGAGGTATTCGTCGCCTCTTTCTCGCTGCAGCTCTTCGCCCTGGTAACCCCCCTGTTCTTCCAGGTGATCATGGACAAGGTGCTGGTGCACCGGGGGTTCACCACGCTGGACGTGATTGCGGTCGGGTTGTTCGCCGTCGTCACGTTCGAAGTGCTCATCACCGCGCTGCGCAGCTATCTGTTCACGCACACGTCCTGCCGCATCGACGTCGAGCTCGGATCGCGCCTATTCCGGCACCTGCTCCATCTGCCGCTCAACTATTTCCAGGCGCGCAGGGTCGGGGACTCCGTGGCCCGCGTGCGGGAACTGGAGCACATCCGCTCCTTTCTCACCGGCAACGCCATCACCCTGGTGCTCGACTTGTTTTTCTCGGTGCTGTTCCTGGCGGTGATGTTCTACTACAGCGCCAAGCTGAGCTGGATCGTCGTCGCCTCGCTGCCCTGCTACTTTCTGCTGTCGCTGGCGATCACCCCGTCATTGCGCCGCAAGCTTAACGAGAAGTTCTCGCGCGGCGCGGAAAACCAGGCCTTCCTGGTCGAGACCATCACCGGCATAGAGACCGTCAAGGCGTCCGCCGTGGAGCCGCAATGGATGCGGCGCTGGGACAATCAGCTCGCCGGCTATATCAAGGCGGGATTTCACGCCTCGCGCGTCGGCATCCTGGCCAACGGCAGCGTCACCTACATCAGCAAGCTCGTCACCGTGGCCACGATGTGGCTGGGGGCCAAGCTGGTGATAGACGGGGAACTGACGGTCGGACAGCTGATCGCCTTCAACATGCTGGCCGGCCACGTGGCGACGCCGGTCATGCGGATCGCCCAGCTCTGGACGGATTTCCAGCAGGTCGGCATCTCCGTCGAACGGCTGGGAGACATCCTGAACGCGCGGACCGAGCCGTCGACGCAGAAGAGCACGCTACCCGCCCTGCAAGGCCGTATCGAGTTCGACAATGTCGCGTTCCGCTACCAGCCCGGCATGCCCGAAGTGCTGCGCGGCGTATCGCTCGACATCCGGCCGGGCGAGTCCATAGGCATCGTGGGCCGATCCGGCTCCGGGAAAAGCACGCTGACCAAATTGCTGCAACGGCTGTACACGCCGGAGCGCGGCCGGGTCCTGATCGATGGCGTCGATCTGTCGACGATAGATCCCAGTTCCCTGCGCCGCCAGATCGGCGTCGTGCTCCAGGACAACATCCTGTTCAACCGCAGCATACGGGAGAACATCGCCCTGGCGGACCCAGGCGTCGCCCTGCCCGACGTGATCCGCGCGGCCCGCCTGGCGGGGGCTCACGATTTCGTCGCGGAACTGCCCGAAGGCTATGACACGATGGTCGGAGAGCATGGCGCGACGCTCTCCGGCGGGCAACGCCAGCGGCTGGCGATTGCCCGGGCGCTGATCAGCAACCCTCGGATCCTGATCTTCGACGAGGCCACCAGCGCGCTGGATTACGAATCCGAGAGCATCATCCAGGGAAACATGAAAGAGATCTCACGCGGCCGTTCGGTCATCGTCATCGCGCATCGCCTGTCCGCCGTCAAGCACGCCGACCGGATCATCGTTCTGGACAAGGGACTGGTCGTCGAGCAAGGCGCGCCCGACGAACTGGCGCAGCGGGCTGACGGACATTACGGCGCGCTGCTGCGCATGCAGCAGGGTTGAGCATGCGCGACTCGACACGCTTGGGCGCCTTCAAGGAACTGCTGGCCAAATATCGGGATGCCTGGCGCACGGCGTGGGCCACTCGCAGCGAAACGGATCCCCGACGCTATCGTGATGAAGAGGCTGAATTCCTGCCCGCCGCGCTTGAGCTGCAATTGCGGGCGGCCTCTCCGCTTCCGCGCGTCCTGTTGTGGTCGCTGCTCGGCATCGCGGTCGCCACTCTGCTGTGGGCGACCCTCGGCAAGGTGGACATCGTCGCCGTCGCGCAAGGCAAGATCATTCCCAGTGACCGGACCAAGGTCATCCAGCCGGTGGGCACGGCGACGATAAAAGCCATCTTCGTCCAGGAAGGCGATACCGTGGCCGCCGGCGACATCCTGGTGGAGTTGGATGATGTTGCCGCCAAGGCCGATATCGCGCGCATCTCGAACGAGATCGCCGCCCTGTCCATCGAGGCCAACCGGGCGCAGGCCATGCTCGACGCGATCCAGACGAACACGGCGCCAACGGTGGCGCGGCCCGACGATGCGCCGTTGACGGCCTGGCAGGATGCTCAGAACCTGACGCGTGGCGAATTCGCCACCCATGCGGCCAAGCTACGCGCGATAGACGCGGAAATCCTGCAGCGCAAGGCGGAATGGACATCGGTCCAGGCCCAGGTCAAGAAGCTGGAGGCGACCCGCCCCATTGCCAGGCAACGGGCCGCGTCCTTGCGGGAACTGGCGCAAGAGCAGTATGTCCCCAGGAGCGCCTATCTCGAGCGCGAACAGCTGCGCCTTGAGCTGGAGGGCGACCTCGCCTCGCAGACAAGCCGCCTGCAAGAGCTGCAGGCTCAGATTGCCTCCGCCGAGGAACAAAAGTCGAGCCTCATCGCGGAATCCATCCAGGTCAATCTGGAACGCATCCGCGAAAGCCGGCAAAAGATCGAGTCATTGCGGCAGGAACAGATCAAGGCCGGGCAGGTCCTGTTGTACACGCGCCTGACGGCGCCCGTCTCCGGCACCGTCCAGCAACTGGCCGTGCATACCGTCGGCGGCGTGGTCATGGCGGCGGAAAAGCTGATGCTGGTCGTTCCCCACGAGGAAAATGTGCTGGTGGAGGCCTTCCTGCCTAACAAGGACGTGGGCTTCGTGAAGAAAGGCCAGACCGCGGAGATCAAGGTCGAGACCTTTCCCTATACGCGATACGGAACCTTGCCGGCCTTGATCGAGTCCGTGTCGGAAGATGCGATCGAAGACAAGGAACTGGGCCTCATCTATGCCTTGCGCGCCAGCATACCGAAACGGACGATACGGACGGAAAACCGGGAAGCCAGGCTGATGCCCGGCATGCAGGTCACCGTCGAGGTCAAGACCGGCAAGCGCAGGATCATCCAGTATTTCCTGGATCCCCTGACCCAGTACGCGCAAGAGAGCATCCGCGAACGATGAGCCCACGACACTGCGCCCGGCGACCTGAGCGCTCCGGGCATTGGCGCCGCCGCGCGGCCATCGCCTGGATGGCCGGACTCGTCATGCTGGGCGCCTCGCCGGCCCGCGCGCTCGACCTGATCGAACTGCACGCGCTGGCGGTGCGGAACGACCCCGCCTTCCAGGCCGCGCTCAAGGACCGGGATGCGGGCGTGGCCCAGAAGGATATCGGCCGCGCCGGACTGCTGCCCAGCATCAATTACCGATACTCCACCGGCCAGAACCGCTCCAGGGTGACGCAAAGCACGTTCCTGGGCGACATCACCGAACACCGGAACTATCGCAGCTACTCCTCTTCCGTGGAATTGCAGCAGCCGTTGCTGGACTACGAAGCGATCTCCGCGTATCGGCAGGGCGAGGCGCTGGCGCTCTTCTCCAACGAAACATACCGAGGAAAAAGCCAGGAACTGGTGGTCCGGGTATTCGAAGCCTATACGCAGGCGCTGTATGCCAAGGACCAGCTGTTGCTGGCTCAGGCGCAAAAGCGGAGTTTTTCGGAACGCATGCAACTGAACCAGCGTCTGCTCGACCTCGGCGAAGGCACGCGCACCGACATCCTGGAGACATCGGCCCGCTACAACCTGGCGCAAGCCCAGGAGATCGAGGCGCAGGACAATGAAGACGCCGCCAATCGCGAACTCAGCGCCCTCAGCGGCCTGCCGCTCAATGCCCTGACGCTGGCGCCGTTGCACGGGCCGTTCACGATCAAGCCCCTGCTGCCCGATGAGTACGAAGCCTGGCAGGCACTGGCGCTACGGCACAATGCAACGCTCCAGTCGCTGGCTCACTCGATCGACGCCGCCGCGGCCAATGTCGAAAAGAGCCGGGCGGGGCATCTTCCCAAGGTCGGCCTGTACGCCCGCGCGGGCAAGGACAGCTCGAACTCGGAGAGCAGCTACAACCAGACCTATTCCACCAACAGCGTGGGCCTGCAGGTCAGCATCCCCCTGTACGCGGGAGGACGGGTGTCCGCCCAGACCGGACAGGCGGTCGATTCGATGGAAAAGCTGCGGTACGAGCGCGACGCGCGGCGCGACGCATTGCTCAACGATCTGCGCAAGCAATACAACCTGTACAAGAGTTCCGTCGCGAAGATCCGGGCGTATGAGTTGGCGGTTGCGTCGGCCAACCAGTTGATCGTCGCCACCCGCAAGAGCGTGGCCGGAGGGGAACGCGTCAACGTGGATGTATTGAATGCCGAACAGCAGCTGTATGACGCGTTGCGCAACCTGGCCCAGGCCAGATATGGCTACCTGGGCGCCTGGGTCAAGCTCAAATACTACGCAGGGACGCTGGATCCGGCCGACCTGGAACAGGTAGCCAGCTACTTCGGCCGCTAGGCCTCGCATGCCGGGCCCGGCCCGATTCCGCGAATTTTCGGAAGGGGCTACACAAACCAAAAAATCTATGTATAATTGCGGGCTTCGCTGCTCCGACAACGTAGATCCTTCCGACCAGGGA
Organism: Achromobacter sp. 413638; assembly: GCF_043119405.1. Classification (NCBI taxonomy): domain Bacteria; kingdom Pseudomonadati; phylum Pseudomonadota; class Betaproteobacteria; order Burkholderiales; family Alcaligenaceae; genus Achromobacter; species Achromobacter sp. 413638. The sequence continues at coordinate 206 of NZ_JBICCO010000152.1, read as the reverse complement.
TCTAACTGCGGGAAGCCTGGATTTTTCAAGCCCCTTTCAAACCCGAAGCCTGGGTGTAAAAAGGAAAAGCAAAAACCAGGACAACCGCCGTTACGGAACCCAGCCACGGAGAGGTGGCAGAGTGGTCGAATGTACCTGACTCGAAATCAGGCGTACGGTATCCCCGTACCGTGGGTTCGAATCCCACCCTCTCCGCCAGTATTTGA
>NZ_JBICCO010000151.1:0-5802 GCF_043119405.1 Achromobacter sp. 413638 | reverse complement strand
CCGGAAAAACCGCGGGCGATGGGGGCGAGCGCGCGCGCCTGTCCGCCATCGACGCGCGCTGGCGGCGCGATGCCCGCCAGCGCGTCAGCGCGCAGGAATGGCGCAGGCAGCTCTCGATGACGCCGGTATTGGCGCAGGCCTGGAACCAGGCCATGGACATCTGGACGCAAGGCGGCCGCAAGGCCAGTTGCGACGTATGGATGCCGCGCATGAAGGCGGCCCTGACGGCGCTGGGCTTTCCGGGCGAAGCCGCGCTGGACAGCGTGGCCTATCAGGTGATGGGCGCGCTGGGCGAGGCGCTGGGCAGTTTCTCGGCGCTGGCGCCGGCGGCCGGCAAGCTGGGCGGGCAGGCCGCCGTGCGCCTGTTGGAAAGCGTGGCCAGGACGGCCACCTTCCAGCCGCAGCGCGACCCGTCGGCGCGGTTGGACGTGCTGGGCCTGTTGGAGGCCGAGGGCGGTTATTGGGATGGGGTCTGGGTGCTGGGCCTGACCGACGACGTGCTGCCGGCCTCGCCCAAGCCCAATCCGCTGCTGCCGCTGGCGGTGCTGCGCCAGGCGCGCGCGCCGCGCGCCACGCCCGAACGCGAACGCGAATGGGCCGAAGGCATGTATGCGGCGCTGTGCCGCTGCGCGCCCGAGATCATTGTCAGCCATGCGCACATGGACGGCGAGCGAGAACTGCGCCCGTCGCCGCTGATCGCGGGCGCCGCGCCGCTGGACTGGACGCCCGCCCGGCCGGCGGCGGCCGAGCCCCTGCCGCAGGAGTCGCTGGACGACCGGCAAGGCCCGCCGCTGGCGCCGGGCGGCCGTGGCGGCGGCGGTCTGGACGTGCTCGACACGCAGGCGCGCAACCCCCTGTGGGCCTTCGTGCGCCACCGCCTCGGCGGCCGCGCGATGGCGGCCTATGCCGACGTGGCCGCCATCAGCGTGCGCGGACAGTTCCTGCATCGCGCGCTGGAACTGGCCTGGGGCATGCTGCCTGACCAGGACGCGCTGCACGCGGCCATGGCCGAGGCGCGGGTGGAGCCCCTGCTGGAGCAGGCCGTGGCGCAGGCCGCCGACGAGACCCTGACCGATTACGCCCCCGCGCTCAAGACGCTGGAATGCGAGCGCGCGCGGCGCGTGCTCGCCAACTGGCTGGACCTGGAGGCGCGGCGCCTGCCGTTCTCCGTCGCGCAGGTCGAGAAGGACCAGCAATGGCAGCGCGGCGCGCTGATGCTCAAGCTGCGGCTGGACCGCATCGACGCGCTGGACGACGGCCGCAAGGTCATCGTCGACTACAAGACCGGCGCGTCCGCCGCCAAGCCCGAACCCGACTGGTCGCGCCGCCGGCCCGTGAACGTGCAACTGCCGTTCTATGCCTCCGTGCTGGCTGACGCCTCTGGCGCCGAGGTGGCCGGGCTGGTGCTGGCGCAGATCCATGCGCGGCAGGTGGCGGCGCAGGGCCTGGCCGATGTCGACCTGGGCATGGCGGGCGTCACGCTGGCCGAGGACAGCAAGTATTTCGACGGCCTGTCCTGGCCCGAGATCCGCCAGCGCTGGCGCGAGGCGATCGAGGCGCTGGCCGACGAATACGCCGCGGGCGTGGCCCCCAACGTGGCCTATCGTCGCGACGACCTGAAATACTGCGACGCCTTGCCGTTCCTGCGGCTGCACCTGGACGACGAGGACGCCTAGATGGCGGAACAAGAACGCCTGCCCCACGACCACGCCGCGCGCGCCGAGGCGCTGGACCCGTCGCGCTCGTTCCTGGTGCAGGCGCCGGCGGGATCCGGCAAGACCGAGCTGTTGACCGATCGCATCCTGGCGCTGCTGGCCACGGTGAACCGGCCCGAGGAAATCGTGGCCATCACCTTCACGCGCAAGGCCGCCTCGGAAATGCACGCGCGCGTGCTGAGCAAGCTGCGGCGCGGCCTGGAGCCCATGCCCGAGCCCATGCACGAGCGCCGCAGCTGGGAACTGGCGCGCGACGCGCTGGCGCGCAACGACGAGCTGGGCTGGCATCTGCTGGAGCACCCGGCGCGGCTGGCCATCCGCACCATCGACTCGTTCTGCGCCGGCCTGGTGCGCAGCATGCCCTGGCTGTCCGAGCTGGGCGGCATGCCGGAGATCACCGACGACGCGCGCGCGCACTACGAGGCCGCGGCCCGCGCCACGCTGGATCTGGCCGACGATTTCGAGGAAGTCCGCATCCTGCTGGAACACCTGGATGTGGACGTGCAGGCCGCCAAGGACGCCATCGCCGACATGCTCGGCCAGCGCGACCAGTGGCTGCCGCTGCTGGCCCACGGTTCGGACCGCGAGAGCATGGAGGAATGGCTGGCCGATGCCATCGGCGAGGACTTGCTGGCGCTGTCCGACGCCATGCCGTTGGGCTGGGCCGAGGCGCTGAGCGGCCCGGCGCGGCTGGCCGCGACGCAGCTGCAGGAGGGCGGGGAAGACAACAAGCTCGCGGCGCTGCTCGATTGGACCGACGAGCTGCCGCCCGACGCCTTTGCGCTGGACGCGTGGCGCGCGCTGGCCCATCTGCTGCTGACCGGCACCGGCTCGTTGCGCAAGACTGTCAACAAGAACCTGGGCTTTCCAGCCAAGTGCGCGCACAAGGAACCCTTCGTCGCCTGGCTTGAAGGCGCCGATGCCGACGCGCCATGGGTGCGCCGGCTGGATGCCGCGCGCGACATTCCCGATCCCGCCTTCACCGACGCGCAGTGGCGGGTGCTGGGCGCGCAGCTCATGACCTTGAAGCTGGCGGTGGCGCAGCTGCGGCTGCGCTTCTCCGACACGGGCGAAATCGACTTCATCGAGATCGCCCAGCGCGCGGCGTCGGCGCTGGGCCATGCCGACGATCCCGGCGAACTGCTGCTGAAGCTGGATGCCTCGATCCGCCATCTGCTGATCGACGAGTTCCAGGACACCAGCCAGACGCAGCTGGACCTGTTGAACACGCTGACCTCGGGCTGGCAGGAAGGGGACGGCCGCAGCCTGTTCCTGGTCGGCGACCCGATGCAGTCGATCTACCGCTTCCGCAAGGCCGAGGTGCGCTTGTTCCTGGAGGTCAAGGACAAAGGGATTGGTCTGCTGAAGCCGGAATTCCTGAACCTCACCGACAACTTCCGTTCGCAGGCCGGCGTGGTGAACTGGGTGAATCGTTCCTTCGTCGGCCTGATGCCGCGCAGCAACGATCCGATCGCGGGCGCCATCGCCTACAGCGCGTCGACGGCCTTTCATGATGCGCTGCCCGGCACGGCCGTCGAGTTCCATCCCGCCTGGTCGCGGGGCGACGCCGAGGCCGCCGAGCAGCAGGCCGAGGACATCGCGGTGACGCTGGTGCGGCAGGCGCTCAAGGAACACAAGGGCAGCAAGCATCCCGTGGCGGTGCTGGTGCGCGCGCGCAGCCATCTGGGCAACATGACGCGCCGGTTGACGCAGGAGGGCATCAGCTGCCGCGCGGTGGACCTGGTGCCGCTGGCCCTGCGGCCCGTGGTGGCGGATCTGGTGCAACTGCTGCGGGCGCTGTCGCATCCGGCCGACCGGCTGGCCTGGCTGTCGGTGTTGCGCGCGCCGTTCTGCGGCCTGACGCTGACCTCGCTGCAGCGCCTGTTCGGCGAGGATCACGTCACGCCCGTGCCCGTGCTGCTGGAGCGCGCGCTGCGCGAACCGGATCCGGAGTCAGCCGCCTCGCAGACGCCCGTACAGGGCTCGCTGTTCGAAGCGCCGCCCGCTGTGCGGGAGGACGAGGGCCGGGCCGGACCGCGCGCGCGCGACGTGCTGGGCGCGGACGAGTACGAACGCCTGCGCCAGGCCGCCGCCGTCCTGCTGGACGCGCGCAACGATTCCGGCGCCATGCCCTTCGCGGCCTGGGTCGAGGCCTGTTGGCGACGCCTTGGCGGTCCGGCGCTGTACACGGGGCTGTCCGTCGCCAATGACGCGGAAAGCCTGTTCCAGCTGGTCGAGCGCCTGGCGCCGCACGGTGCGATCGACATGGCCGCGCTGGAAGCCGGCATCGCGCGGCTGTTCGCCGCGCCTGACGCGGCCGGCGAGGACGGCGCGGTCGAGATCATGACCATGCACAAGTCCAAGGGCCTGCAATTCGAGACGGTCATCCTTTATGGTCTGCACCGCGCGCCGCGCGGTGATCAGGCGCCGCTGGTGCGCTTCGAGCAGAACGCCGACCGGGTGCTGTTCGGCCCGGTCAAGCCGCGCGCCGAGACCGAGGCCGATCCCGTGTCCCGCTACCTGGGCGCGCGCGAGGCGCGCCGCGCGTCCTATGAGGTGGACCGGCTGCTGTACGTGGCCGCCACGCGCGCGCGCAAGCGCCTGCATCTGGTCGGCCATGTGTCGGTGGACGACGCCGGACAGGCCAAGACCCCGCCAGCGGCCAGCCTGCTTGGCCGCCTGTGGCCCTGGCTGACGCCGCCCGAGCCGCCGGCGCGCGAGGGCGAGGCCGCGCGCCAAGCCGACGACGGCCCGGAATGGCAGGGCGAGCCCCTGCGTCGCATCTCCGCCGCCGGACTGGCGCAGCTGGCCGGCCGCGCCGAGCCCAGTTTCAGCCCGGGCTTCTCGGCCGGCGCGCGCGACGGCTGGGGCGACGCGGCCGAGCATCCCGCCTGGCAGCTGGAGGCCGGCTATGACGCCGCCATCGGCACGCTGGCGCACGCCTGGCTCGAACGCATCGGCCGCGACGGCATCGCCGCCTGGCCGGCCACGGCGCTGGCCAGCCGCCTGTCCGCCATGCGGCGCCAGCTGACCCGCGCCGGCATCCCCGCCAGTCAGGCCGACGCGGCCGCCGAAGCCGTGCTGGAAACGCTGCAGGCCACCTTGTCTGACCCGCGCGGCCAATGGCTGCTGTCCCAATCCGGCGCGCGCCGAGAATGGCCGCTGATCGACGCCGCCGGCAAGGTCTCCGTCATCGACCTGGCGCTCAGCACCGAGGACGGCTGGCTTATCGTCGACTACAAGACCGGCCGTTCCCAGCCCGGCGAATCCGCAGAGGCCTTTGCCGCGCGCATGCGCCAACGCCACGGCGAGCAGCTGCGCCGCTACTGTGCCCAGGTCACCGCCCTGGACGGCCGCCCGACCCGTGCCGCGCTGTACTTCCCCCGGGCGCGCGCGTGGATAGACCTTTGACCCAGGAGCCCCCGAGCATGCACTGTCCCGTCCCGCGCCAGAGCCGGCTCGTCGCCCTTTGTCTCGCGCGGTGCGTGGTCGCCGCCATCGTCGCGCTGCCCGCCGCCAGCCACGCCCTGTCGCCCGCCACCCACGCCGAGCGCACCTCCTGCGCCGGTGAAGGCAAGACCCTGCGCTCGCGCGACGCCGCCCGCCCGACCCAGGTCGAATTCATCAACCACGGCAAAGAAATCAAAACGATCTACTGGCTCAACTACGAAGGTCGCCGCGTCTACTACACCCGCCTGCAACCCGGCGACAGCTACATCCAGAAAACCTACGTCTCGCATCCCTGGGTTGTGACCTCCGACGACCTGGGCACCTGCGAAACCGCCGTGCTCCCCGTCCGTACCCCCAGCATCACCATCCTGAACTAGCCATCCAGGCCAAGGCAAAGAGAGCAAGGCAGAGCAGGCAAGGCGATGCCGAGCAAGCAAGGCAAGCAAGGCAAAGAAAGCAAGGCAAAGCGAGCAAAGCAAGGCAAAGCGAAGCAAGCCACCCAGGCAAAGCGAAGCGAGCCAAAGCGGGCAAGCGAAGCAAAGCCCGCCCTCCCTCCCCCTCGGGGGGAGGGCCGGGGAGGGGGCGCACATCCAGGCCCCCTCGGGGGGGGGGGGGGGGGGGGGGGGGGGGGCGGGGG
>NZ_JBICCO010000150.1:0-6195 GCF_043119405.1 Achromobacter sp. 413638 | reverse complement strand
CGGCCGGCGTCGCGCCCTGGGCCAGGCCCTGCTCGAAGGCGGCGGCGGCCGGGAACAGCGCGTCCAGCATGGTCCGGTCGCCGGCCTTGGCGCCGCCCAGGTCGCTGACGGCCTGCACGGCATCGCTGAACGCACCGGCCCAGTCGCGCGCCGACGGTTGCGCGCCTTGCGCCAGCCGGCGCGAGGCGCGCAACAGCGCGGTGGCGTAGAACGGGCCGGAACTGCCGGCGATGGCCTTGCGCAGCGCGCCGCCCAGCGCGGCCAGCGCGCCGGCCGGATCGGCCAGGGCCGCGTCGGGCACCGCCAGGATGGCGTCGGCGGCGCGCTTCATGCTGGCGCCCAGGTCGCCGTCGCCCGCCAGCGAATCCAGCTCGGTCAGCGTCGGCTCCTTGGCGTGCAGCGCCGCCGCCGCCGCGCCCAGCGCCGGCTTCAGGGCGGCGATCCAGCGCTGGCCGGCGGCGTCGGGCGCGGCCTGGGCCTCGCCCTGCTCCATCGCCGGCGCGGCGACGTGGATGTCCTGGTTGACCCGCCCGCCGCCCGGCCAGGCGCGCGCGCCCGTGGCCGCGTCCAGCAGCGCCAGCCGGCCGTCGTCCACGCGCAGCACCGACAGCGAGCAGCCCGGCATGTCCAGCGCCGACAGCAGCGTGCCCGACCAGGCCCGCTCGACGGCGATCCCGCGCGCGGCCAGCTTGTCGTAGGCGGCGCGCATGACCACGTCCAGCTCCATCTGCGGCGTGGCGCCCAGGCCGTTGACCAGCAGCGCGACGCGCGCGCCGGCCGCCAGGCCCATGTCCTCGACGATGTAATCCAGCAGGGTCGCGGTCAGCTGGTCGGCCGGCAGCATGGCGCTGCGCTCGACGCCCTTCTCGCCGTGGATGCCCAGGCCCAGCTCGATCTCGTTGTCGGCCAGCGTGAAGCCGGACTTTTCCGCGCCTGGCAGGGTGCAGCCGCCCAGCGCCACGCCCATCGAGCCGAGCTGCGCGGCCGCCTCGCGCGCGGCGGCGGCGACCTGCGCCAGCGGCAGCCCCAGGGCCGCGGCCGCGCCCGCGATCTTGTGCACCAGCACGGTGCCGGCGATGCCCCGCCGACGTTCGCGCGGCGTGTGCCGGCGCAGCGACACGTCGTCGGCGACGATGGCGATCTCCACCGGGATGCCCTCGGCGCGGGCCAGCTCGGCGGCCAGGCCGAAGTTCAACCGGTCGCCGGTGTAGTTCTTGACGATCAGCAAGGCCCCGTTGGGCCCGGCCGTGGCGCGGATGGCCGCCAGCACCGCATCGGTGGACGGCGAGGTGAATACCTCGCCGCAGACCGCCGCGCTCAGCATGCCGGCGCCGACATAGCCGGCGTGCGCCGGCTCGTGACCGGAGCCACCGCCGGAAATCACGGCCACGGGCCGCCGCTCCGCCGCCGGCAGATCGCTGCGCACCAGCACATGCTCATCGCCCAGGATGGCCGTCCCCGGCGCCTGCCGCGCCGCGCCCTCGAGCATTTCCCGCACCAGTCCGGACGGATCGTTGATGAGTTTCTTCATTGTCGGGCCACCTCAAAAATGAAAAGGCTCTCGCAAAAGAGCCATGAACCCACGCAGGATACCGGTTTCACCCCATCGACGGTTTCACCCCATCGGGATGCCGCGGAGCCGGCTTTGCCGGTCCGCAGGCATGCCCCCTGGGGGGATGCGCGCGAGCGCTTCGGGGGGGACTTCTCCTCCGGTCCGCAGGCATGCCCCCCTGGGGGGGGAAGCGCGTGAGCGCTTCGGGGGGGGGTCACTTATTCCGCATCCAGTCGGCCACGCCGTAAAAGGACTCAAGCAGGCGATCGACCAGCGCGGGCTCGATGCCCTCGTCCTCCAGCGCGCGCCCCATGCAGGTCACCCACTGATCGCGCTCGACCTCGCCGATGGAAAAAGGCAGATGGCGCGCGCGCAGCCGGGGATGGCCGAAACGCTCGATGTAGTGATCGGGGCCGCCGAAGTAGCCGCACAGGAACCAGAACAGCTTGTCGCGGGCCTCGTCCAGGCTGGGGCCATGGGCGGCGCGCAGTTCCTTCAGGTCCGGCTCGATGTCCATCAGGTCGTAGAAACGGTCGACCAGGGCGCGCACGCCGGGCTCGCCGCCAAGTAGATCAAAAATGCTGCGGGTAGTATCCACGGGTTCGCTTATCGAATGGACGCGGGACGTCATCAGGTTTCTCTCAGGGTGACCAGGGGCGGGGTGCGCAGCACGCCGCGCAGGGCCAGGGCGCCGCCGCCCCAGGCGCCGAGCATGCCGGCGCCGATGCCGGCCAGCCACGGCCAGAGGCTGAGGGTAATCGCAAAGTCGAACACCAGGGTTGATAAAACCCAAGCAATCGCGCTGGCGCCGGCGGCCGCCAGCAGCCCGGCCAGCCCGCCCACCGCCCACAGCTCGATACGCTGCGAGCGCGCCAGCTGGCGCCGGGTCGCGCCCAGCGCCCGCAGCACGGCGGCCTCGCGCATGCGTTCGTCGCGCGTGGCGGTCAGCGCGGCGGCCAGCACCAGCACGCCTGCCGCCAGCGTGAACAGGAACAGCAGCTGCACCGCGCGCCCCACTTCGTTCAGCACCGATTGCAGTTGCCGCAGGATGGCGCCCACGTCGAACACGGTCAGGTTGGGAAACTCGCGCACCAGCGCCGGCAGGACCGGCTCCTTGCCGGGCGGCAGGTAGAACGAGGTGATCCAGCTTTGCGGCATGTCGGCCAGCGCGGCCGGAGTCAGGATGGCGAAGAAGTTGACGCGCATGGTGTCCCAGTCCACCCGCCGGATGCTGGTCACGGCGGCCTCGACCTGCTGGCCGGCCACGTCGAACAGCATCTTGTCGCCCAGCTTGATGCCCAGCGTCTTGGCCAGGCCCGACTCCAGCGAGACCTCGTCGGCGCCGGGCGCGAGCCAGCGGCCCTGTTCGATGCGGTTGGACGAGGGCAGTTCATCGCCGTAGGACAGGTTGAATTCCCGGTCCACCAGCCGCTTGGCGCGCGGTTCTTCATAGTCGTCCGGCCCCACCGGCTTGCCGTTGAGGGCGATCAGTCGGCCGCGCACCATGGGCGCCAGGCTGACGCGGCCCAGCCCTTCGCGCGCCAGCGCGTCGGACACGGCCTGGCGCTGCTCGGGCTGCACATTGATCAGGAAACGGTTGGGCGCGTCCGGCGGCAGCGTGCGCTGCCAGCCCTGGATCAGGTCGGTGCGCGTCATGGCCAGCAGCAGCAGCGCCATCAGGCCGATCGCCAGCGCGCAGACCTGGGTGATGGTGGCGACGCGGCGCCGCACCACGCCGGCCAGGGCGAAGCGCAGGGACGGCAGCCCGTTGGCCACGCGACGCAGGCGCGACAGGCCCAGGATGCAGAGCCAGGCCACCAGCGCGAACACCAGGAAGGCGCCCAGGAAGCCGCCCGCCACCACCGCCCCCAGCCGCGCGTCGCCGGCGAACCACCAGATCAGCAGAGCGAAGCCCGCCGCGCCCAGCCCGTAGCCGGCGGCGCTGCGCGCGCCCAGCGTGTCGGCGTCGCGCCGCAGCACGCGGGCCGGCGGCACATGGCGCAGCTGCGCCAGCGAGGGCAGCGCGAAGCCCAGCAGCAGCAACAGGCCGGTCAGCAGACCCTGCGCCGCCGGCACCGCCGAGGGCGCGGGCAGGGTCGTGTCGATCAGCGAGGCCAGCACCGCCACCAGGCCCTGGTGCACGGCGAAGCCCAGCAGACAGCCAAGTGCCGACGAGAACAGCCCGACCAGCGCGAATTCCAGCGTCAGCATGCGCGAGACCTGCGACTGCACCGCGCCCAGGCAGCGCATGACGGCGATGCCGTCACGGTGCCGCGCCATGTAGCGCCCGGCCGCCAGCGCCACCGCGACGGCCGAGATCAGCACGGCCAGCAGCGCCACCAGTGACAGGAAGCGCTGGGCGCGGTCCAGCGTGCGGCGCACCTCGGGACGGCCAGATTCCAGCGTCGCCAGCTTCTGGCCGCGCTTGAGGTTCTGGCCCAGCCAGCCGGCATAGCCGGACACGGCCTCGGGCGGACCGGCGACCAGCAGCGCGTAGCCGATGCGGCTGCCCGGCGCGATCAGGCCGGTGGCCGGCAGATCGCTGGCGCGCAGCAGCACGCGCGGCGCAACGTTGACGAACTGCATGCCCCGGTCGGGTTCGTAGCTCACCACCCGCTCGATGCGCAGGCGCGTGTCGCCCACGTTGAGCAGGTCGCCGATCTTCAGATTCAGCAGCGACAGCAGCTGGCCGTCGACCCAGACCGCGCCCTCGGAGGGAATGCCGCGCGCCGGCGCGTCCGGCGCGAACGGCCCCTCGGCCACGCGTAGCGCGCCGCGCAGCGGGTAGCCCGGCTCGACGGCCTTGAGCGCGGCCAGCTGGGCGCCGTCGCCCGCGCTGACCATGGACGGGAACTGCCAGGTGCGCGATACCTCGAGCCCGCGCTGGCGCGCCTGCTGCAGGAAGGCGTCCGGCACCGGCTCGTCGGCGTCCAGCACCAGGTCGGCCCCCAGCATCTGGCCGGCGTCGCGCTCCAGCGCCCGGCCGACCCGGTCGGCCAGGAAGCCGACGCTGGTCACGGCGGCCACCGCCACCACCAGCGCCAGCACCAGCAGGCGCAGCTCGCCGGCGCGCGCGTCGCGCATCATCATCCTGGCGCCCAGGCGCAGGGTGGACCAGAAACCGGCGCGGCGCGCCCGGGAGGCATCAGGGAAATCCATCATCGTGCAATCTTACCCAACGGCCGGAATGGGGGCCGAATCCCGCTATCATGCGCTACTGCGGCGCAACGCCGCGACAAGAACATATCGAATACTGGAGAAGACAATGCGCAAATCCTGGCTTGCAGCCACGATCCTGGCCGCCTGCGGGGCGGTCGCTTCCCTGCCCGCCGCGGCGCAGAACACCCTGAAGATGGCCTACGCCCTGTCGACCTCGTCGCACTACGGCGCCGGCGCGGACGCCATGGCCAAGTCCATCGAAGCCTCGACGGGCGGCAAGTACAAGGTGCAGCAGTTCGCCAACAGCGCGCTGGGCGGCGAACGCGAGGTCATCGAGGGGCTGCAGATCGGCACCATCGACCTGGCGATCGTTTCGACAGGGGCCACCCTCAATTTTGTTCCCGAAACCGGGGTTTTCGATATCCCCTTCCTGCTGCGCGACCTGCCGCACGCCCGCACGGTGCTGGACAGCAAGATCGGCCAGGACATGCTGGCCAAGTTCCCCAGCCGCGGCATCATCGCCCTGGCCTGGGGCGAACAGGGCTTCCGCCACCTGACCAACAACGTGCGCCCGGTCAAGACGCCGGCCGACGCCAAGGGCCTGAAGATCCGCACCACGGAAAACCCCATCCACATCGCGGCCTTCCGCCAGATCGGCATCCTGCCGACCCCGATGGCCTGGCCCGAAGTGGCCACCGCCCTGCAGCAGGGCACCATCGACGGCCAGGAAAACCCGCTGTCGGTCATCACCTCGGCCAAGCTGTCGCAGATGCAGAAGCACCTGGCGCTGACCGGCCACGTCTACGGCCCGGCGCTGGTGCTGATGTCCGCCAACGTCTATGAAGGTCTGTCGGCCGCCGACAAAGCCAACTTCGACAAGGCCGGCAAGGAATCGGCCCAGGCCATGCGCGCCTACGTCGACAACATCGAGAAGACCGGCGTGGAGCAGCTGAAGAAGGAAGGCATGCAGGTCACCGAAGTGGACCGCGCCGCCTTCGCCGCCGCCGTCGAGCCGGCCTACCCCGAGTACTACAAGAAGTACGACAAGAAGCTGATCGACGCCATCCGCGACACCAAGTAAGCACGGCGCGCCGGCGCGGACAGGCGCGGGCCGGGGCCGGCGGGCAGCGCCCGCCCGTCCCGCCCGCGCCGTCCGCCGGCCTGCCCTGCCTGGTTCGCGCCCATCGCTAGCGGGACTCCATTCATCATGCGTTTGCTCTGCGCCTTCGACCGCCTGCTCTTCAAGCTGGTTTCGGTCATCGCCCAACTCTTGCTGGTGGCCGCCGCGGCCGCCGCCTTCTACCAGGTCATCGCCCGTTTCGTGCTGCATGCGCCGGCCGACTGGAGCGAGGTCCTGACCCGCGCCCTGCTCATCTGGACCGTGCTGCTGGGCGTGGCCCTGGCCTTCCGCCACGGCGCCATGATCAGCGTCGAACTGCTGCGCAACCTGCTGGGGGGGGGGGGCCCGCGGGGGGGGGGGGGGG
>NZ_JBICCO010000149.1:0-6554 GCF_043119405.1 Achromobacter sp. 413638 | reverse complement strand
TTCGCACAACCATCCGAGCGGAAACCCCGAGCCGAGCGCGGCTGACCGGGCGCTGACCCAGCGGCTCAAGGAAGCGTTGGGTCTGGTGGACGTGCGCGTGCTCGATCACATCATCGTTGCGGGCAACGAAACGGCATCGTTCGCCGAGCATGGGCTGATCTAGCCCAAGGGGCTTCGGCCCCTTTTTGCTGCGCCTGGTGGCATAGCTATGGCCCTCGCGGCCTGATGCTCAGGCCGTCGCAACCTGAATCATCTCGTCGTAATGTTTCTTGTCCACCTCTTCCAGCCACTGGAAGATGTTCCCGATGACGCTGTGGCTTTCGCCTGCCAAGTTTTCTGCGGATTCCTCTGTTATCTCAATAACGTCGCTATGTGAATACTTATTGATAAAGCGGTAGATTTTTTCTTTAAGCTCTGGTGTCGTGATGGTGCAATCTTTTAGGCCAGCCTCCATCAATTGACTAATGTCGCTTCGACGCCTTGGATATTTGAAGGTGAAAAACGATTCAACAAGCTTTCGGGCGAGGTTGGCGGTCAAGAACGCCTCATCTCGATTGAGTGTTGTGTGCGCCCTATATTCGTAGAGCTTCTTGAAGATATAGTGGTACTCGGAACCGTAGTTCTTGAGTGAGTCGTCGGCATCCACAAGTAGGGAGTGACGAGGGGAGCCAGGTGGCGCATCCAGGCGATAAAAGAAGCAATTCTCGGCGTTGCCTTTTTTGACTCGATTCCTATTGGTGCCAGTGAACCAGTCTCTCACTAGCTTAAAGTAAGTGAAGTTGTGAGTCAGCACAAAAAGTTGCTTGGCTTCAGTGCATTGCGTTCTCAAAAACGAGTAGGCGTGAAACAAGTGATTAGAATCAAAGCTTGAGACCGGATCGTCAACGACGACGATCGTATCCTTGATGTTATTTCCATTTTCTTTGAGCTTCGTGATGAAATAGACAAATGCAATCGCAGTTTTCTCACCTTCGCTCAAATTCCCATCGTGCTCACCAACCCCGTTTCTGATGATCTCATAGCCTTTCTTCTTCTGATTGAAGTTCAGGCAAAGCTCAGAGCGGCCAATGAAGCGATGCAGGATGTCATTGAACTCCTTTGCCCCGACCGTTTCATTCGAGAGCGCCGCTTCTATGGCTCCGACCTCTAGACTAATTTTTTCAATTTCCTTATGGTCGTTCTTTGCTTCTGACTCAAGGTCATTGCACTTCTTCTCACTTCCAGCATAGTCAAACTCTTGCACCTCAGCCGCAGCAAAGTGAAGCTCCAGTGCCACCTTGCTTTTTGAGGTCTCAGATTTGAAATTTGAAGTCTTATTGTTGTGCTTTCCAACGAGAGCAACAATCGATTTCAGGATGTCATTGAAATTGGTGACATCGTCTTCAACCACATCCGAGATCTGAATGTCTGTCTTCCCAGGGTCTGTGATCTTGGCCTTCAGGGCTTCCCGCCAGGCGTCGATTTGCTGGTCGATCTTTTCAGCAGCAGTTGCGTAGTCCTTTTGAAGCTTCTCTGCCTCGGCCGATAGTTCTTTATAAAACTCGGTCGATGCGGGAAACTGATTAGCTGGAGCGCCTTGAGATTCAATCCATGTCGCCGCGTTCTGAAGTCGGCTCTGAAACTCCGTGAACTCCTTGCTGAAGTGGGCAGCAAGCGCCTCGGCACGAAGCTGGGCGAACGGAGAGCCGCAGAACTCGCAGGATTGCGAGTCGTGGTTTTTATGGATTTCCAAGCCTGCTTGAACCCATTCGCGGATTTCCGGGTTATCGGTCAGCCGCTGGATTGCTTGATTGACCGCCGTAGTCCCAATCAAATCTCTGATGCGGCCCGCCGCTTTCTTAAAGTAGTCCGGCTCAATGGCCGTTGAGGCGAAAGCAATGCTTGGAAGCTGATCTGGCTTGGCGGCATTCGTAAGGTCGATAACCCTCTCATCTGGAAGAACCGACTCCGCCTTGATAATTGTCTCGCCGTTATTCTGTATGAAGTTGAAGAGCTTGCGGCGGTCGTAATTCAAGTAATAACTGTCGCTCGTATCAATCGCCTGAAGTCCAAGCTTCATTTTCTTGGCAGCATTGGTCAGGAACTTCTCTAATGCCTCACGCTGCTTCTTGATATCGCTTTGCTTGTCGTCGTGAGCCTTCTTTTTCGACTGAAGCTCGCTCTTCAGCTTCTCCAGCTTCTGCAAGTCATCAATCTTCTCTTTCGCAATAAGAAGGATGCTCTTTACGGATTTGTCCCAATCAATGTTCTCATGCACGAAGCGTTGATTGAAAACATGAATATTCAATTGGGATGAGTGGAGTGTGGATTCCGTGATCGTTGAGCCATCCTCCAGAACTACTGAAAATTGGCCCGTGCTGAAGCGGGGAACCATCGAGCGAAGCTCAAAGCAAGAGAATAGATTCGATAACGTTGACTTGCCTGTTCCATTCCAACCATAGACCAGGTTGTACCGGCCGAACTTTTGGATCTTCGTTCCATTGAAGTCGCTGAAGATTCCGAACTGTTTGAGGCGGTTGATGCAGACAATCATCTCTATATCTCCGTGTTCTTGCTTTCCCATCATTTGCTTGCGAAACAAATGGTAAACGAAGAGTCCTCTTGCGTCTCCGCTTCGCGGATCGCGCTGCTCCAGGTTCGCTAGTCGCTCATCCCTGGCGGGACTGGCTTCGCCAGCCTTCCGCATCGCTGACGCCTACGGCCCGGCTTCCAGCTTCGGGCCTGCGCGCTTCGCTTGCGTGCGGTCAGCACAAAGGGATGGCCGTTGCCTTGTCCAGCCGTCTCCCCTGACTTCATCACCTTACCCGCGACCGTAGCCCGCGACCGTGTGCCGTCAAGGCGCGCAGGGCCGTGTCCTCGGCTGCGCCTGCGGGCCGCACCAACCCTGCGCTTGGCTCCTTGACGGCCCCCGTCCGCGCGCTCCTTTGGGCGCGGGCGATGAACTCAGGAAAGACGGTGGCAACAGGGCCAACCGGGTTCCTCGTGCCGACCGCACCAAACAGCCGAAAGGCTGGGCTCCGAATCTAGAAATCCGGTGTGCGGTGTGAACAGCAAACCTCTTTTGTCAGGAGAAAGACCATGCAACTCGCATCCCGTTTCGCTTTCCGCTCCCCCTCGCTGCGCAGCGATTACCCGCTGTCCGACGACCAGATTCACCGCGTGGCCCCGTCCATCTTCGCGGATGCCCCGCACGAGAGCCGTTCGCAGCGGTACGCCTATATCCCCACCGCCGCCGTGCTGACCGAGCTTCGCAAAGAAGGCTTCCAGCCTTTCATGGTGACGCAAACCCGCGTGCGCGACGAAGGCAAGCGCGAGCACACCAAACACATGATTCGCTTGCGCCATGCCAGCCAGATCAACGGCGCGGAGGCCAACGAAATCGTGCTGCTGAACTCGCACGACGGCACCAGCAGCTATCAGATGCTGGCCGGAATGTTCCGGTTCGTGTGCAGCAATGGCCTTGTCTGCGGCAACACCGTGGCCGATGTGCGAGTGCCCCATAAAGGCGACGTGGCCGGTCTGGTCATTGAGGGGGCTTACGAAGTCTTGAGCGGTTTCGATCGGGTGAAGGAATCGCGCGATGCCATGCGCGGCATCACCTTGGACGATGGCGAATCCGAAGTGTTCGCCCGCGCCGCGCTCGCCCTCAAGTACGACGACCCCGACAAGCCCGCGCCCATCACGGAATCGCAAATCCTGATGCCGCGCCGCTTCGACGACCGCCGCCCCGACCTGTGGAGCGTGTTCAACCGCACCCAAGAAAACCTGACCCAAGGCGGGCTGCGTGGCCGCAGCGCCAACGGGCGCCGACAGCAAACCCGCCCGGTGCAGGGCATCGACCAAAACATCCGACTAAATCGCGCCCTCTGGCTGCTGGCCGATGGCATGCGCCAGTTGAAAGCCTGAATCCCCACGCGGCAGGGGCAGGCAGCAGCCCTTGTCGCTTTCTTCGCTGCTGCATCCCTGAACCGATAGGAGTTATCACCATGAACGCCGTTACCCAAACCGAAGCCCGCGCCATCAACACCGCCGCCGCTATCCCGCTGGAAGCCGCTGATCCGACCAAGAACCTGATTCTGGTTCCGCTGTCGCGGCTGGTGTCGCGTCCCACTGGCCGCAACGTGCGCAAGACCCCGCGCATGTCCATTCCCGAACTCGCCGCCAGCATCCAGCGTGTCGGCCTGCTGCAAAACCTCATCGTGATTGCCGCCGCCGATGGCGAGCATTACGAGGTCGTGGCCGGTGACCGTCGCCTCGCAGCGTTGAAGCTGCTGGCGAAAAAGCACCGCATTAGCAAGGAATGGGAGGTGCCTTGCCTGCTGGTGGCCGATGGCACCGCCCGCACGGCCAGCCTCACCGAGAACGTGCAGCGCGAAGCCATGCACCCCGCCGACCAGTTCGAGGCGTTCGCCGCGCTCGTGGCCGAAGGCCGCAGCATCGAGGACATTGCAGCGGATTTCAGCGTCACGCCGCTGGTGGTGCAGCGCCGTCTGAAACTCGCCAACGTGTCGCCGCGCCTGCTGGCCGACTACCGGGCCGAGGCCGTGAGCCTTGACCAGTTGATGGCCCTCGCCATCACCGACGACCATGCTGCGCAGGAAGCCGCGTTCTACGATGCGCCCACATGGCAGCGCGGCCCGCACAACCTGCGCGACCGCCTGACCGAACGCGAAATCGACGCCTACCGGCATCCGCTGGTGCGCTTTGTCGGGCTGGACGGCTACGAGCAGGAAGGCGGTGGCATCCGCCGCGACCTGTTCGCGGAGGGCGACAAAGGCGTGTATCTGACCGATGCCGCACTGCTGGAACGGCTGGCGCAGGACAAGCTGGCAGGTATCGCCGCCAAGGTGCAGGCCGAGGGCTGGGCGTGGGTGGATGCCACGCCGGGCATGACCCATGCCGATCTGCAAGCCTTCCAGCGTGCGCCAAGGGAACGCCGCAGTCCGAACAAGCGCGACGCGCAGCGCATCGAGAAGCTGCAAACCAAGCTGCACGAACTGGCCGAGGCGGTGGATGCCGCGCTGGACGACGAGGACGAGGAAAAGGCCGATGCCTTGCAGGAAGAAGGCGAACGCCTGGGCGAGCAGTTGCAGGCGCTGGAAGATGGCTTGCTGGACTATGCGGCCAACGTGAAGGCCGCAGCCGGTGCCATTGTCACCATCGACCGCGACGGGCAGGCCGCGATTCATCGCGGGCTGCTGCGCGAAGCGGAGGCCAAGGCACTGCGCACGCTGGAGCGGCTGCGGCAGGGTTTCGGCAGCGAAGGCGAAGCCGCGAACGAGGACGCAGGCGAGGACGACGAGCAGCCCAAGACCGCCGCCATGTCTGACCGACTGGCGCAGCGGTTGAGCGCGCACCGTACCGCTGCGCTGCAAATCGAAGTTGCACGGCATCCGCAAGCAGCGCTGGCCGCCGTGGTGCATGGCATGGTGCAGACCGTCTTGCAGGAAAGGCACTACGGGCACGACCTGCCGCTGGGTGTGCGCCTCACGGTGCAAGACCGGCTGGAAGGCATGGCCCCGGACTGGCCGGAATCACCCGCCGCCGTGGCGCTGCGCGAACTGCAACAGGTGGCAGGCGAAACCTTGCCGGAGGACAGCGCCGAACTGTTCGCCGCGCTGCTGGCGAAATCACAGGATGAACTGGTGCGGCTGTTGGCCGTGTGCTTAGCTTCCACGGTGGACGTGGTGACGCCTCGCGCCACGCCGCACCAGCCCGGCGCGGAACTGGCGCAGGCCGTGGGGCTGGATATGGCCGCGTGGTGGCAGCCCACCAATGAGGGTTACTTCCGGCATGTGCCGAAGGCCGCGATTCTGGAAGCCGTTGGCGGGTTCGCGCCCTCGCACGTCACCCGACTGGCGAAGTTGAAGAAGGGCGACATTGCCAGCGAAGCCGAACGGCTGGCCGCTGGCACCGGCTGGATGCCCGCCATCTTCCGCTCCGAAGGCCCGCAGCAGACCGGGCAGGACGCGCCGGCGGATGGCGAAGCCGAAGCACAGGAAGAAGTGGCCGCCGTGGCGGATGACCAGCCGCAGGCCGAGGCTTTGGCCGCGTGACTTCGCACCGTAGATAGCGCCCCGGTTCCGGCCGGGGCGCTTCATGTTGAGGATGCCTGCCATGACCCACCAACCCGCAAACCGCCCCCGCATAGCTGCGACCTATGCCTCCGGCACGGTGCGCGCCCGCCGCTGGCACGGCGACGGCGACGTGCGCGGCTACCGTCCGCCGCGTGGCTGGACGGCCCGCGCCGACCTGACCGATCTGCATCCCCTCACGGGCCGCGCCTTGCCGCGCGCCGTGTGGTGGATCATCGAAACCAAGGAATAACGAGCCGCACCGGCCCCAAGCCGTGCCGCCTTGGGGCCGGTGGTCGAAAACTCCGGGCGCGGCGGTGGCCGCGCCCGGTTTCACTGCTCAAAGCCAAAACGCCCCATCGCCGCCTTCGGACAGGCGGCGATGGGGCCACGCACAAGGGCGCTCGTGCGCGAAATCCACGAAGCCAGCAAGTGTGGGGGGGGCTCGCGCCGCCCCCCATTATACCCAGACCCCCCCCC
>NZ_JBICCO010000148.1:0-6891 GCF_043119405.1 Achromobacter sp. 413638 | reverse complement strand
GGCGGCTTGGGCCGCGGGCGCGTGCGGGCCGGGGGCCGGCCGCCCGCCCAGGTCCAGCTTCGGCGCCTGGAGGCAGGCATCCTTGATCTCCAGCCTGGCCAGCTCCGCGCCGTCGCGCCAGCGCACGGCGCGGAACGTCAGCGGCGTCTTGCGGGTGATCACCTTGCCCTGTTCCACATAGCTCGCGCCGCCCGGCCCCGTCACCAGCCGGTTCGGTTCCTGGCGCACGACGGTCTCGCCGGGCGGCGTCATCAGGAAGGCGGTGTCGCCGTCGATGTCGAGCAGCATGCCCGCGCCCAGGCGCACGACCTGCAGGGAATCGTGCCGGACCAGCGCGGTCTCGGTCCAGTCGGTCTGCACCCGGCTCCAGCCCGGCATGCGCGCATCCAGCAGCTTGCGGGTCTCGACCGTGTCGCGCGCCTCGTCCTCGGACAGCCGCAGGCGCTCGACGCGCAGGCGGCCTCCACGCGCCGTCAGGCCGGCGAGAAAGGTCTCGTTCGAATCGCGGAAGAACATCAGCACGCTGTCCGGGCCGACGGGCAGGACGGGGCTCAGGCAGTAATAGGGGCGCTTGGCGAGCCTGGCGTCATCGGGATGCAGGTAGCGTCCGAGCGTCCCGCCGGGGCCGCACAGCGCTTCGCCCTGGAACGAGGCGGAGGTGATGCGGAATGTCTGGCTCTGGCCGGTGTTCACGTCGCGCTGGCTCTGCTGCGCGGCGTCGATGCGCAGGCCGCCCGCGTCGAACACGGCGGCGGCCTGGGCCGTGGCGGCGAGCATCAATGGCGCGGCGGCCAGGCTGGCGCTGCGCAGGAAACGGGACAGGCGGGCATGGCGGAGCAGGGTGCGCAATGGAGTTCCTTCCTGTTGGGGCGGGCGTTCAAACATAGCACGCGGGGACTCGGCGCCGCATGGCGGTCGGGCTGGCGGCGCACTTGCTCTGGCGTGTCGCACAAGCCTTGTATGGGCGCGGGAGCGCGCCTATAGTCGATCCGTCGAGGGGAAGTCGCGTCCCGCGCATCCATCCTCACCGAAAGCCCGCCTGCCCATGCAGCGGGCTTTTTTCGTTTCCGAACCCCATCCCAGCGATTCCTTTCCTGAATACGGATCCCTATGCAACGACTCATACCCATCAACGTGGGCCAGCAGGCCAATGACCGCAGCGGCGATCCGCTGCGCGACGGCATGGCCAAGGTGAACGAGAACTTCGCCAAGGTGACGACGGCCATGGACGCCGTGGAGACCGCCGTGGCGCAGACCAGCGCGCTCGCGGGCTCCGCGCGCGATATCGCCGCCGCGGCGCTGCCCGCCGTGCAGAAGAACCGGCCCGGCGGCGTGGCGCCGCTGGATGCGGACGGCAAGGTGCCCGCCGGCAACCTGCCCGATTCTGTGCCGATGTCGCAAAAGGGCGCGGCCGGTGGCGTGGCGCCGCTGGATGCGGCAGGCAAGGTGCCGGCCGGCCACCTGCCCGATTCGATACCCATGTCGCAAAAGGGCGCGGCGGACGGCGTGACGCCGTTGGACGCCGCCGGCAAGGTGCCGGTCGCCCACCTGCCGAAGTTGGACTACCTGCCGGTGATCCAGCGTGGCGCACCCGACGGCGTGGCGCCGCTGGATGCGCAGGGCAAGGTGCCGGCGGCCAACCTGCCGGCGGTGGAGGATGCCATTCCGCTGGCGCAGAAGGGCCAGCCCAATGGCGTCGCGGCGCTGGCCGCCGACGGCAAGGTGCCGGCGGCGCAGCTGCCGCTGATCGAATCGATTCCCACGGGCTTCGTGGCCTGGGCACCGAAGCGGGGAGGGATCTGGGCGGGCTGGATTCCCGGCGATGGACAGCTCGTGTCGCGGGCGACGTTTCCGGATCTGGCGGCGGCCGTCGCGGATGGCGTTGTTCCGGTCGTGTCCGAGGCCGAGTGGCTGGCGGATCCGCTCAAGCGGGGGGCTTACACGCTTGGCGATGGGACTACCAGCATTCGTGTGCCGGACTACAACGGCAAGTCCGCAGGCGCGATTGGCGCGGCCTTTCTCCGGGGTGATGGCACGTTGTCCGTGGCGAATGGCGCGATCAAGGCCAGCCAGAACAAGGCTCATGGTCACACGTTTCAATCTCCCCAGTATCTGTATGTGGAAACGGATGGCTCCGGCTCCTTCCTGGGTGCTCCCTCGACGAGTACGCCTGTGTTTCTCCGATATACGTCCGTCGAAGGGGGGGCGGAAGCGCATCCGAGCTTCATTTCCGGTTGCTTCGTCATCAAGGCTTTCGGCGCCGTGTCGCGCCCCGGCAGCGTCGACGCCGCGCAACTGGCCAGCAGGCTCGCCGTTCTTGAGGCGGCGCTTCAGACCGACATCGACTTCAAACTGCTCTACCCCGGCGGTTCGGCGACGACTCCCGGGATCATCTATCAGAACACCGCACAGACGATAGATAACCCGTTCCCTGGATCTCCGGTCCAGGTCGTGGTCGAGCACGAGTTGAGCGGACAGTGGTTCGAACCCGGCTGGTTCTGCTCGACGGACCGCACGGGGGCCCCCAATGATCCCTACTCCGGGTGGGGCATCAAGGCCGCGCACAGCCTGGTGACCGACAAGATCATCGTGCGGGCAGGCAAGAACGGCACCGCCACGGATCCGGCCATTGCGGGTGGTTCTTGGGTCGGCGCCTGGTCGCAGAACCAGGTCAACGCGCGCTTTCGCGTCAAGGTGTGGAAGCTCAAGGGCAGGATCGCGGGGTAGCGAGCGCGCGCTGCCCTTGCGGCAGCCTGCTACCTCATCTCCCATGCAACCTTTTCAAATCAAATCATCATGCAAAGACTCCAACCCATCAATGTGGGCCAGCAGGCCAATGACCGCACAGGCGATCCGCTGCGCGACGGCATGGTCAAGGTGAACGAGAACTTCACCCAGGTCGAGACCGCGGTCGACAAGGTCGAAGCGGCAGCCGTAGGCGCGCAACAGCGGGCCGATGCGGCGCACGACAAGGCCGTAGGCGCTGGCGCGGCCGCCGCGACGGCGGACGGAAAGGCGGTGGCAGCGGCGCAGTCGGCAGTCGCTGGCCTGGCCGCTGCGGCGGCGGCCGACGGCAAGGCCGTCGCGGCCCAGGCCGCGGCCGACGAAGCCAACAGGAAGGCGGTCGCCGCCAATGCGGCGGCGGCAACGGCGGCGCAGTCCGCCGCTTCCGGTCTGGCGGCGGCCAGCGAGGCCGACAGGAAGGCGCTGGCCGCCAATGCGGCCGCCGTGGTCGCGGACGGCAAGGCTGTCGCGGCCGCGCAAGCCGCCGCCGTGGCCCAGGCCGCCGCCGATGAGGCCGATAAAAAGGCGCAAACGAAGATTCCGCTTTCCTACGCGGGCATACAGTCGGGCGTGGCCACGCTGGAAGGCCGCCTGGCGACGCTGGCCGATGCGCAGATTCCGCATGTCACGACGGCTACCGTGTGGGACGACGCCAACTGGAACGAACTGCCCAAGCATGCCCGCAATGACGGACTCGTCATGCGCTTGATACGCAGTGGCGGCAGTTCGCAGAACGGGCCTCCGGCCGGGCAGTACTACTACGTCCGGCATCACTGGTTCAGCGATCGGGATACGCTGACGCAGATTGCGATCCCGTATTACAACTCGGAAGAAATCACGCCGGGGTTCCAATATCGAATGAAGTACGAGGGCGTCTGGACACGCTGGTACAGCGCGGATCCGCAGACCAAGGCCAAGGCATTTGGGGTCGATCAGACACTGGTCAATCTGGCCGGGCAGCGACTGCCGGGAATTACTTACGTGAACTCGACGCGCAAGCCGATATCGGTCTATCTGTACGGTGGCTCAACAGCCGCCGGCGGCTACATCAATATCTTGATGGCGAGCATTCCAGTTGCCGTATTTCAGGCCCAGGCTCCGGAGAACGGCATCGCGGTGAATGCCATCATTCCGCCGGGAACAACCTATTTCGCCAGTGCGGTCAATGCAAAGATCGAATACTGGTTGGAGTATCGCTGATGCAAACCTTCAAAGACACCCAGACCAACCAGGTATGGCAATTCGAGGACGAGGTGCTGATCAAGGAGGTCGGCAACCATCGGCTGTTCTACGCGCCACACCAGCTTGAAAAACCGCTGGACGTTCCCGCGACGCTCGAACCGTTCGACATCGACGAATTCCGCCCGGCGCAGGTCGATCCTCTGGCGCGATAGGCGCCCGCCCGGAACATCAGCCGTCCACCACTTCCCCCGTCCTCACATCCCAGGTCCGCGCCGGCGCGAAGTTCTCGCGCTCGCCCTTCTTTTCGTATCCCAGCGGATTGGCGATCACGCGGCAGCCGTCCTTTACATAGTCCAGCGCGCAATGCAGGTGGCCGTGCAGCCAGTAGTCGGCGCGCGGCAGCAGCGCGTCCAGCGCATTGCAGAAGCCGGCGGTGCCGGGCGTGACGCCGTAGCGCGGATCGGCGCTGGCCAGCGTGGGGGCGAAGTGCGTGATGACGACGGTGACGCCGTCGAAGGGCTGGCGCAGCGCTTCGTCCAGCCATTGCTGGCAGGCGATGCCCTGTTCGCGCATCTGTTCCGCCATGAAGGGTTCGCCATGCCGGCGCATGCCGGCCTTGGCCAGGTAGAAGTCGGCGGCGCGGAACGCCTTGGCGCGCTTCTTCAGCACCGAGCCCAGTTCTTCGTCTGGTTGCGCCAGCGCGTCGAAGTCGGTCCACAGCGTGGTGCCGACCAGCCGCACGCCCTGCATCACCCGCGTTTCGCGTTCCAGCCAGTGGATGTCCAGTGCGTGGCACAGCTCGCGCAGGCGATCGTGCGTCTCGTCGAAGTCCAGGTTGTCGTACTCGTGGTTGCCGGGCACGTAGACCACCGGCGCGGGCCAGCCCCGGGCGGGAGAGAAGCGCCCCAGGCCGAAGTCCGTTTCCATCAGGCGCGAGCGGTCCTGGTACGAGCCGATGTCGCCCGCGAGCACCAGCAGGTCCGCGCCGGGGGCGGGGCGGGCCTGGAAATCCGGATCGGACTCGAGATGCAGGTCGGAGAGCAGCTGAATTTTCATGGCTGAAGTATAGGCGCGGGCGAGCGCGGCTCAGGGCGCGAGCGTCCGGCGCAGCCAGGCGGCCATGTCGTCGACCACCTCGGGCATGCGGCTGATGCCGTCGGGACCGGTCATGGCGTGATCCAGGCCGGGATACGCGCGGTAGTCGATGTTTCGGCTGCCCGCCAGCCGCAGGCGCGCCACCATGGACAGCGTTTCCTGCGGCGACACGGAGGCATCGGCGCCGCCCTGCAGGATGAGCACGGGCCCGGCGACCTGTCGCAGCGTCGCGAGCTGGTCCAGTTCCAGCACGCTGCGCCACCAGCTGTGGCCATGGCTGCTCATGTTCATCGCCTGCGGCGGCGAGGCAAGCACATGTCGCGCGAAGCTGCGCAGTCCCTGTTCGGCGGCGCGGCGCTGCGCCGCGGGCACGGGCTCGCTGGCGAGGCTGTGCAGCATGTCGTTCAGGAACCATTGTCCGCCGCCATTGAAGGCGATGGTGGCGTCCACATTGCGCGAGCGCGACGCCAGCAGGTTCGCGACCACCGCGCCTTCGCTGCCGCCCAGCGCCACGACCTGACGGTAGCCCAGGGTGCGCCGCAGCTCCGTCAGCACGGCGTCCAGGTCGCTGGCGCGCTGCTGCAAGTTGTCGCGCTCCAGATAGGCGGCGGGACAATCGGGACGCTCGGGATCCCCGTCGTAGGGCAGGGTATCGTCGATGCCGTACTTTTCCACGGTCAGCAGGTCGGCTTGCGGCCAGGCGCGGACCAGATCGCTCTTGATGATCCGGACCCGGGTCACGCTGTTGCAGTCAGAGCCCTGGATGACCAGCAGCAGCCGGTCCGACCTGTGCGCGGGATCGCGCGGCTCCAGGTAGTAGCGGATGCGCGAGCCGTCGTCGCGGGCCAGCTCGCGGGCGGCCGGCTGGGCATGGGCGCAGGCGGCGAAGAGGACGCCGGCCAGGCCGAAAATGAGGTGGATTCGCTTCATGTTTTCGCGGTCCCCGCGCGGCGGCGCGTCTCGCGTGGCGGCTCCAGCAACGCGCCGCAGTCGCGCACGCTGGCCACGACCTGTCCGCGCAGCCAGTCTATGCCTTCGTCGCGCCAGTTGCCGGCCGACCAATGCATGCGGATGGACATGCCGGGCAGCTGGAAGGGCAGTTCCTCGATGCGCAGTCCATCGCGCCGGCTGGCCCACAGCCGCGCCAAATGGCCGGGCACCACGGCGGTCAGCGAGGTGCCTGCCAGCAGCTCGGACAGCATGAAGAAATTGGACGAGGTCACGACCGGCTCCAGCGCCCGCAGCCGGAAGCGCTCGGCGACGATCTGGTGAGCCGAGCGCGGCACGTCGGCCACCGCATAGCGAGCCGGGCCGGCCGCCGGCCGGCCGCGCGGCGGTGCTTCGCGCACGCCGACATAGCGGTCCTTGAACAGCAGTGTGCTGGTCTTGCGCGCCTTGAGCTGCGGGATCCAGCCCACCGCCAAGTCCAGCGCACCATCGTCCAGGCGCTCGGCCAGCGCGCCTTCCCAGGCCGTCACCATCCGCAGGCGCACTCCAGGCGCTGCGGCGGCGATGCGGGAGACCAGGCGGTTCAGGATCAGCGTCTGGCCCACGTCGGTCATGTACACGATGAAGCTTCGCCGGGACGCGGCGGGATCGAAGCCCGAGGGCGGATTCAACGCCTGCTCCAGCGCGGCCAGTGCGCCGGCCACGGGCGTGGCCCATTCGCGCGCCAGCGGCGTGGGCTGCATGCCTTGCGCGTTGCGCACGAACAGCGGATCGCCGGCGATGCCGCGCAGCCTGGCCAGCTGCGTGGACACGGCGGGTTGGGACATGCCCAGCGCGGGGGGGGGGGGGGGGGGGGGGGGGGGGGGGGGGCGGGGGGGGGGG
>NZ_JBICCO010000147.1:0-7569 GCF_043119405.1 Achromobacter sp. 413638 | reverse complement strand
CCCCCCCCCCCCCGCCCCCCCCCCCCCCCCCCCCCCCCGGCCATGTGTTCGGCCGTGATCCTGGCGGCCTTCGTCATCGTCGGGCTGCTCGATTCCGTCCACTACCGGCCGCTGCTGCCGCCGGCGCCGGGCGCGCCGGCCGACGCCGCGCCCGCCTACGCGCCCGTCGTGCGCTCGGCGCTGGACGGGCTGCTGGACGGCAGCGTGTTGACGCGGCCCGAGAAAACCTATTCCACGCCGCTGGCGGTGCGCCAGTTCACCAAGGAAACCACGCTGGTGGACGACAAGCCGGTGCGCGATTTCCCGCTGCTGCGCGGCGCGGGCAAGCACCTGGCCGATCCGGACCGCGACCGTCCCGCCGACGTGCTCAAGCGCCTCGGCCTGGGGCTGGCGGGCGGCCTGGCGGCCGGGCTGGCCGGCACGTTCCTGCTGACGGCCTGCCTGGCGCGCCGGCGCGGCGGCGTCGCGGCCGCCGCCGCCGAGGTCCTGGGGGGGCGCGGCGAACTGCCGTGGCGCGCCATGAGCCTGACCTTCGTTTTGCTGTGCATGGCGGCGGGCGCGTTGATCGGGCTGTCCACCGGCTATCACGCGCTGGGCACCGACCGCATCGGCAACGACGTGCTGTGGCAGGCCTTGAAGAGCATCCGCACGGCGTTGGTCATCGGCAGCCTGACCACGCTGGCCATGCTGCCGCCGGCCATCGTGTTCGGCATCTCGGCCGGCTATTTCAAGGGCAAGGTCGACGACGCCATCCAGTACCTGTACACCACCATCACCTCGATCCCGGGCGTGCTGCTGGTGGCGGCCTGCGCGCTGATGATGCAGGTCTATATCGACAACCACGCCGAGCTGTACGACACCTCGGCCGCGCGCGCCGATCTGCGCCTGTTCCTGCTGTGCATGATCCTGGGCCTGACCGGCTGGTCCGGCCTGTGCCGCCTGCTGCGCGCCGAGACACTCAAGCTGCGCGAGCTGGAATATGTGCAGGCGGCGCGGGCCTTCGGCGTGTCGCACTGGCGCATCATGACGCGGCACCTGCTGCCCAACGTGGCGCACCTGGTGCTGATCACCGTGGTGCTGGAGTTCTCGGGGCTGGTGCTGTACGAGGCCGTGCTGTCCTATCTGGGCATCGGCGTGGACCCGAGCATGAATTCCTTTGGCTCGATGATCGACGGCGCCCGCCTGGAGATGTCGCGCGATCCCATGATCTGGTGGAACCTGATGACCGCCTTCGTCTTCATGCTGGCCCTGGTGCTGGCGGCCAACCTGTTCGCCGACGCGGTGCGCGACGCCTTCGATCCGCGCACGCGCCGCTACAAGCCCAGCCGCGTGGCGGGCCTGGCGCGCTCGCTGCGCCAGCGCCGCGCGCAATCCCAGGCTGGCCAGGGAGATGCGCGATGAACGCCGGCTCACCCATGCTCGAAGTCCGTGATCTGGAAATCGACATCGCCGGCGAACGCGGCATCACCCAGGCCGTCAAGCGCCTGGGACTGGCGGTGGCGCGGCGCGAAACCTTCGCGCTGGTCGGCGAGTCCGGCTGCGGCAAGAGCATGACCGCGCTGGCGCTGCTGCGGCTGCTGCCCGATGCCGGCCGCATCGTGGGCGGACAGATCGACCTGGACGGCGAGGACCTGAACCGCCTGCCGGAAAGCGCGATGCGCGGCGTGCGGGGCGGGCGCATCGGCATGATCTTCCAGGAGCCCTCGACCAGCCTGAACCCGGTCATGCGCGTGGGCGACCAGATCATCGAGACGCTGACCACGCACACCTCGCTGCGCGGCGACACGGCGCGCCTGCGCGCCATCGACTGGCTGAGACGGGTCGGCATTCCCGAGCCCGAGCGGCGCATCGACGACTATCCCTTCCAGTTCTCGGGCGGGCAGAAGCAGCGCGTCATGATCGCCATCGCGCTGGCCGCCGAGCCGCTGCTGCTGATCGCCGACGAGCCGACCACGGCGCTGGACGTCACCGTCCAGGCGCAGGTGCTGGACCTGCTGGCCGACATTCAGCGCGAGCTGGGCATGGCCGTGCTGCTGATCACGCACGATCTGGCGGTGGTGAAGAACGTGGCGCACCATGTCGCGCTGATGCGTGGCGGCGAGATCGTCGAAAGCGCCAGCGCCGAGGAATTCTTCCGCGCGCCGCGCCATCCCTATGCGCGCCAGCTGTTCGACGCCATTCCGACCTTCGACAAGCGCGGCGCGCCGCTGACCGAGCAAGGCCGGCTGGCGCGTCCGGGATCGCGGCGCGGCGAGCGCGGCGCCGGGGCCGTGGTGCTGGACGTGCAGGACCTGAAGGTCCACTACCCGGTGCGCAAGGGGCCGCTGCGCCGCATCGTTTCCTGGGTCAAGGCCGCCGACGGCGTGTCCTTCACGCTGCGCGCCGGCGAGACGCTGGCCCTGCTGGGCGAGTCCGGCTGCGGCAAGACCACCACTGGCAAGGCGCTGCTGCGCCTGATCGACGGCGCGCATGTGTCGGGGCGCGCCATGCTGCTGGGCCACGACCTGCTGGCGGCCGACCGGCGCAGCCTGCAGCGGCTGCGGCAGGACATCCAGATCGTGTTCCAGGATCCCTTCGCCTCGCTCGATCCGCGCATGCGGATCGGCGACATCCTGGACGAAGGCCTGGAATCCCTGCGGCGCGGCATGAGCCCGCGGGAGCGGGCCGCGCGCGCGGCCCGCTTGGTCGAGCGCGTGGGCCTGCCGGCCGACACGCTCAGCCGTTATCCGCACGAGTTTTCCGGCGGCCAGCGCCAGCGCATCGCCATCGCCCGCGCGCTGGCGGTCGAGCCCAAGGTGCTGATCTGCGACGAACCCACGTCCGCGCTGGACGTGTCGGTGCAGGCGCAGATCCTGGACCTGCTGAACGAATTGCAGGAAGAGCTGGGCATCGCCTATCTGTTCATCACGCACAACTTCGGCGTGGTCGAATACCTGGCCGATCGCATCGCCGTGATGGATGGCGGGCGCATCGTCGAGCTGGACCAGGCCGATGCCGTGCTGCACGCCCCGCGCCAGGAAGTGACGCGCAAGCTGTTGGCGGCGGTGCCGCGCCTGCAATTCGGCGCCGCGCCCGAAGGCGGATCCCGCTGAGCCGATGAGGCGGCAAGCGCGAGGGTCGCATCCCGCGCGCCCAAACAAATGCGCGTCCCGATCCTTGCGGAAGGGGACGCGCGCCGGGCCTCGCCGCTCGCCGAGGCGGCCCGGTTCAAAGGTCGTCGTGATGATGCGCGCTGCGGGTTTCCAGCCACACCAGGGTGTCGTGCCTCAGGGCGCGCACGCACTGCGCCAGGAAGGCATGCACCGTTTCCAGCTCCGACGCGTCATAGCGGCGCGCCAGCGTGACGACTTGCTCCGTGATCCACTGCCGTTCCTGGGCCAGCATCTGGCAGGTTTCCTCGACCGGCCGGATCACGATCATCCGGCGGTCCAGGGGATGGCGACCGCGTTGCACATATCCAGCCCCTTCCAGCCGATTGATCAGGGCCGTCGCGCCGCCGGAGCTGATGCCCATCAGCTGGGCCAGTTGTCCGGTGGGCAGCGCGTCGAACTCCATGACCAACTCCAGCGCCTTCAGATCCGCCAGGGGAATCTCCAGCTTTTCCGCCAGGGCCGCCTGGCAGGCCGCGTTGTACACGGCGAACTGGCGGCCCAGCATCAGGGCGATATCCTCGAGCATTCCGGGGCGCAGCGTGGCGGTGCGGGACTCAGGCATCACGGTCACATGCTCGTGGTGAACGATGGTTTCTTGTTGCAGCATGATTTCGCTCCCTCACGAATCAGGTTGTCGTCATTACTTCTTGGCCGTCAGGCCGCCCGTCAGGCCGCCGAGCAATCCGCCCAGCAGGCCGCCGTTGGCCGCGCCGCCGGACGAGCCGGTGGTGCCGCCGGTCGCGCCGCCCAGCAAGCCGCCAAGCAGCCCGCCGTTCGCGCCCGCCGAGGCGCCGGCGCTGGCGCCGCCCGCGCTGGCTCCCGCGTTGACGGCCACGCCGCCGAGCAGGCCGCCCAACAGTCCGCCGTTGGACGCGCCGCCGGAGGCGCCGCCCGCCGCCCCGCCTGAGGCGCCGGCCGTGACGCCGCCGGTCAGTCCGCCCAGCAATCCGCCCAGCAGGCCGCCGTTGGCCGCGCCGCCCGCCGTGCCGCCCGCGGTGCCGCCGGCCGTGCCGCCAAGCAGGCCGCCCAGCAGACCGCCGTTGGCCGAGCCGCCGGCAGTGACGCCCAGGCTGCCCGTCACGCCCGCCAGCAGGCCGGTGACCGGCGCCAGCAGGCCGCCGTTGCCGCCCGCCGGGGTGCCGCCGACGCCACCCACGCCACCCAGGATGCCGGTGATCGGGCTCAGCAGTCCGCCATTGCCGCCGGCCGCGCCGCCCAGGCCCAGGCCGCCGGTCAGGGCCGCCACGGTGCCGGTGGCATTGGCCAGCGTGTTGCCCAGCGGGTTGGTATTGCCCGGCGTGGCGTTGAGCAGGCCGCCCACGCTGCTGACGGTGGCGCCCAGCCCTTGCAGCACGCCGCCCAGGCCCGCGGTGTTGCCGACCTGGCCGCCCAGTCCGGCGACGGTGCCGCCCACGTTGTTGAGCAGGCCGGCGACCGGCGCGCCCAGCTTGGTGGTGGCGCCGACCTGCTGGGTCAGGTTGGTGACCGTGCCGGCCAGCGGACCGACCGTCGGGTCAAGCGCCGCGCCCACGCCACCCAGCGTCGGGCCCAGGCCCAGCGGCAGGAGGTTGTCCGCGGCCTTGCCGGTATTGGTCAGGGCAGGTTCCAGCACGGGCTTGTAGGGGCCGCTGAGCAGGCCGCCGGTCACGCCGCCGACCAGCTTGTTCACCGGGTTGAGCAGGCCGCTCTGGCCGCCCAGGCCCGCGGTCAGCGCGCCCACGGCATTGGTGGCGTTACCGAGCACGGTCTTGAGCGGATCCGGATTGTTCGGAGAGGCATTGAGCAGGCCGCCCGCGCTGGCCACGGTCTTGCCCAGACCGTCGACCAGGCCGCCGACGCCGCCGCTCAGTCCGCCCGGCAGGCCCGTGCCCTTCACCGTGGTGCCCAGATTGCTGACCAGGCCGCCGGTCTGTTGCAACACGCCGTCCACGGGCTGGCCCAGGCCGGTCGTCGCGCCGACCTTCTGCGTCAGGCTGACCACCGTGTCGGTCACGGGCTTGACCGTGGGGTCCAGCGCCTTGCCGATGCCGCCCAGCGTCGTGCCCAGGTTCAGGGGCAGCACGTTGTCCACGGCCTTGCCGGTATTGCCCAGGGTGGTTTGCAGGGCGCCGGGCGTGGTGGTCGGCGTGGTCGGGCCGCCAGGGTCGGGCTTGCCCGGGTTTCCGGGGTTGCCAGGGTTGCCGGGGTTGCCCGGCAGGCCACCGCCCGGATTGGTCGGAATGTCCGTGCCGGGCAGGCTGGCGGATCTGCTTCCACCGCCGCCGCCACCGCCGCAGGCGGAGAGGGCGCTCATGATGGCGGCCGCCATGACGGTGGCGGTCAGAATGCGTTGCACACGTTGCGTATCGGTCTTGATGTACATGGCGAGCTCCTGGTTTGGAAGGGTCAGACGGCGATACCGCCCGATACCCTTCCTCATGCATAAACCGTGCCAAGTTTTTTCAGGAACCGATTTTGAACGTTATTCTTGGAGTTGAAGATTAATAAATATCCATTTTTTTCAATGGCTTGCACATCGTTCCAAGGGTTTGCACCAATATTGAGAAACCCGCAAATCTGAGATCGCAAAGAGCCTGCGAATGTTACGAATGCGGCGGATTCGGGGGTTACGTTACGTCCGGCGTTACGTAACGTGATGTAGGAAACCGGCAAAAAAAAACGCCTGTCGCAACAGGCGCGGGATATCGTGATTTATCGGCGTCCCGGTTTGCGCGGGACATGGATCATGTCGTTCAGAACGCGTCGTAATAAAGAGAGTAATTCGCGTTGAAGCGCAGGTCGCGGTTGTCGCCGTTGGAGGTGCGGGAGGCGACGGGCTTGGCGACGTTGAAATCGAATAAATAGTACTTGTCGTCGGTAAACCTCAGGCCGAGCGCCACCGAGGACAGATGGCGCTGGTTCAATTGCTGGAGCGACGCGTTGTTGTACCAGGTGCGGGCATAGTCCACCAGCGCGTAGGGCTGCACATTGCTCAGATACCGCCAGCCTGTGTTGAAACGCCGATTGATTTCCAGCGACGCGCCCACGCCCTTGTCGCCGCTCTGTTCCCCTTGCGGGTAGCCCATGGCGTAGCGCCAGCTGCCGAACGAGACCTGTTCGGACGAGGGCAGGATATTGCTGGAATATTGGCCGGCCGCGGACAGCACCAGGCCAAACTGCGCCGGCAGCACAAACGTTTGCTTCGCGTTCAGGTTGAATCGCTTGAAATCCAGGTCCAGGACCGGCACCGAGGAAAACCCGTAATTGGTCGAGATTTCCTTTTTCGCGCCGGCGGCGTCAAAACCCTTGGCCACGCCCAGTGTCACGTCGGTGGCCATGCTCTCGGACAGCTGGATATACCTGAGTTCGGCATTGACGGCGCGCACGCGCGCGTCCTGTTGCAGCCAGCGGTCGCTGTTGTTGGCTTCGTAGCGATCTTTGGAATTGGCCGCGTATACCCCCAGCGTCCCGGTCAGCGAGCGCGTATTGTTGAGCAGGAAAGGGTAGCTCAGGCCGATGCCGATGCGGTCGTTGCGCACGTGCCGCTGGAATCCCAGATATTCGATCGAATCGTCCTTCGGGCGCGCATCATAGTGATAGCCGTCCACCTTCACGGCCAGCCCGTCCGAGCCGATCGGCACGCGCACCTCGCCCATTATGTATTTGACGTCGCCCGACCGGAAGGGCAGTGCGGCCGTCAGTTTCACCTGTTCGCCCAGGGGCGTCAGGCTGTTGGTGGCGACGTTGACCAGCGGCTGCATGCCCTTGCCCAGGTCGGCCACGCCGCCCGTCAGGCTTACCGGTTGCCGGGCGGCCTCCAGCACCAGCTCGGTGGCGCCATCCGCGCGCCGGGGCAGATCCAGGCTGGGCGTGAAGGTCACGCCGGGCACGGTGCGCATCAGGTTCAACACGCGCTCCAGCGTGGCCTGCCTGAGTGGTTTTTCCTCTTTCAGCCGTTGCGCCAGCGATTCGAGGCGGTCCTTGGCATTGCCGAGGTCGCCGTTGATGCGGACGCTGCCGATATGACCTTCCACCACCGTCACGACCACCAGCCCGTTGGCGAAGCTCTGGTTCTGCACCAGGGCGAAGGACAGAGGATAGCCCCGGTCGCGGTAGAGCTGGGTGATCTTGTCCACCTGCTGCACCAGCTCGCCCAGGCTGATTTCCTTGCCGGACAGCGGGCTCAGCAGCGCCGATACCTCTTCGAAGGGCATGGCGTGCACGCCGGACACGTCGAAGTGGCGCGGCACGATGCGCTGGGCCAGCCGGGCCTGCAGCGCCAGTTGCTCTGGCGTGGGAGCTTGCACCACGGGGGGCGGCTGGTTGGCCGACGCGGGTCTTTCCATCGGCGGCAGCGAATCCACCGGGTTGCCGCGCAGCGGGCCGTCGGCGTGGGCGGTGCCTGCGGCCAGCGCGCAGGCCAGCAGTACGTATGAGG
>NZ_JBICCO010000146.1:0-7830 GCF_043119405.1 Achromobacter sp. 413638 | reverse complement strand
GCCAGGTTGATGGTGGCGCCCACCGCGGCGCGCGCGGCCGCGGCCGCGCCGGTGCCGGCGACGGACAGCGCGCCGCCGGCCTTGACCGTCATCACCGAACCGGCCTCGCCGGTCAGGAGCGGCGTGCGGATCAGCAGGTCGCCGCCGCGATAGCGCCAGCCGTCCTGTGCGTTGTAGCCGTCCTGTTCGTGATAGACCGACAGCCCGCCCCGGGCCCGACCCGCGATCATCTTGGCGGCGTCCAGGGTCACGGAGGAAAAGCCCAGCAGCAGGCGCTCGGCCGTCACCAGATCGTTCGGCAGCTGATACGGCGAGGACTCCAGCCGGATCGTGTCGGCCACGACGTTCAGCTTGCCGTGTCCGAGCTGGTCCAGCATGGCGCCGCCAGGCGCCTGCGGCTTGGTGGCGCCGACGTTGATGCCGTTGCGGTCCGCGGCGATCGCGCCCGCCCAGATGAACTCGCCGGCGGCGATGGTGGCCGTGTCGCCCGCCGCGCCATAGCCGTAGATGGCCGGCGCGCCCAGCACCAGCCGCTGCAGCGAGCGGCCGCCCGCGCCGCGCGCGTCCAGCGCCACCGCGCCGTACACGTTGATCGACTCGTTCGCGTTCAGGATCAGGCTCTCGAGCGCCGGCGCGCCCAGCGCCGTATTGCCGCGCAGCAGCGTGGCCAGCACGTCCTGGTTCATCTCCAGCCCCGGCGGCAGGTGGCCCGCCGCGCCGGCCTGCTGCAAGGCCTGGGCGCTGCCCAGGTTGACGGCCGATACGCTCAGCGCCAGGTTGCGCGTGCCGTACTGCACCGTGTCGCGCCAGGTGAAGCCGCCGCTGGTGGCCGCGCCGATGGATCCTTCGGACAGCAGCAGGGACGCGCCGCCGCAGGCCGCGACGCAGCCGCCCACGTCGATGGCGGTGCCGGCGCCGCCCTTGGGCGCCATCAGGTTCACCAGCCCGTTCGATACGGCCAGCAAGGCGCCCGAGGTCAGCGCGTAGTACGTGCCCGTGCGCGCGTCCAGCGCCGCCGCGCCGCGCCCGAGCGTGGACAGCGTCGCGCCCTGCTCGACCACGATGCCGCGCCCGCCGGAGGCCGCGTACAGGAAAATCTCGGGTGCCGACAGCACGGCGCCGCTGCGCACCAGCAGTTGCGTGTTCTTGGCGTACACGTCCATCTGGCCCGAGTCGTACACGCCCCGGCCCGGCGTGCCGCCCAGGAACATCGCGCCGGCGGACAGCGCGTTCAGATCAGAGGCCTGGATCGCCGCGGCCTTGGGCCCGAGGATGGGCGCCTGTCCCGCCGCCAGGATCTCAAGCCCCTGGGCCGGCCCGTTGACGACCAGGCTGCCTGCGTATCCGCCGCTGTCCTTCGGCACGCCGAAGCGCGCCAGGCCCTTGAACGACAGCGCCGGCTGCCGGCCCATGCCCGCGCCCTCGTCCAGGGTCAGCTGCAGCGCGCGGGCGTCGACGGTCATCAGGCCGCGCTGGGTGCCCTTGCGCGCCGCGTCCGCCAGGAGGAAGGCGTTGTAGGAGGTCTCGTTGTATTGCGCATGGCGCCGCAGCACGTCGCCCGGCGTGAACAGCAGGCTGGTCGGCAGCGCCGCCCGCTGCGCGGTGCCGGCCGTGCCCAGCCAGCCGCTGCCGACCCAGGAACCGCCGCGCGTGCGCGCCACGGCGGACGCGTCATAGGCGCCCTGCGCGCCCAGCTCGACGCGGAACGCGCCCGGCAACAGCGCATAGGTCGAGGGCAACAGCGTATAGGTGCCGGCCGGCAGGCCCGGCACGCCGGCGCCGATGGTCACCTGCCGGCCCACCGCCGGACTGCCCGCGCCCGCGTCGGCCGCGATCGGCGCCTGGTTGCCGGCAAAGCCCGGCACGATGGCATAGACGGCGTTGCCCGAACGGCTGAAGCCGAATCCCGGATTGGCGTCGGCCATGGCGTAGCGCAGCACGTCCACCGAGCCGCCGCGTCCGCGCACGAAGGCGCCGCCGCTCAGTTCGCCGCCGCCGGACACATCCAGCACGGCGCCCTCGGCCACCTCGACCGCCTTGCCCTGGATCTCGATCTTGCGGCCGTCGTAGCCGGAGGAACCGGTGGCGTCCGGCTTCACCTCGTTGCCGGCGTAGAGGTACTTCACCCCATCCACCGTGCCGCCATAGGGCATGAGCAGCCCCGCGCCGCTGACGGAGGTCAGGCTGCCCGGCAGGAACCGTACCGTGCTCGGCGCCTGCGGGTTGCTTTCGAAGACGATGCTGCCCAGCGGCGCGCGCAGCACGCCGCCCTGTTCGATCAGCGGCGCCATGAGCGTCAGCCCGCCGAACGCGGCATACGGCACCGCGGGCAGATCGCCGGAGGCGCGCCGGATCGTCAGGACCGCCTTGGGGTTGTAGCTGTAGATGTCTCCCTGCGGCCCCTTTGCCATGTACTCGCCCGCGGCGATGATGCCGCCGCTGCGGGTGGTCGTGTAGATCTGCGCGGCGCTCAGCGTCATGCGGTCGGGCGCCGCCAGCTTGGTGCGGATGCTGCGGTCGACAAAGCCCGGGCTGCCCATGCGCAGGTCGCCCTGGACGTCGAAGCGCACGTCGTCAAAGCCGATCAAGTCGCGCAGGCCGCGCACATCCACCAGATTCGCCGACACGTTCAGCCGGTTGCCGTTGTGGAAGTACTTCAGCGGCTCGGGCCCGAGTTGCACGAAGAAGTCGGCGCCCTGCAGCCCCACATAGCGCGACTGATTGAACAGCACGTAGGGCGCGCGCAGGTCCACCACGCTGGCCGCCGGCGCGTCCGCGCGCAGCGTCAGCACCCCCGACAGGCGCAGGCTCTGGCGCATGGCCAGCGTCACGTTGCCGTCGGCGAACACGCTGGCATTGAGCGCCAGGTTGTCGAAGCCGCCCGCCTCGACGCGGTCCACGCCCAGGCGGCCCGCGCCGTAGGCCAGCTCGGCGCTGTCCTGGCCCGGCCGCAGGCCGGCGGCCAGCCGGCTTTCGCCCTGGCGCTGCGTCAGCACCAGCCGGCGCTCCTGCAGCACCGCCTGTTCCGGCGACAGGTTGCGCTGGTAGAAGGCACCGCCGAACGCAATGCCCAGCGTGCCGCCGGCCGCCTGAGCCGAACCGGCCGCCGCGCGCAGCGCGCCGTCCAGGTGCAGGCTGTTGGCCGAGGCCAGCACGATGCTGCCGCCGTCCGAGCCGACCAGCGTCGCGCCGCGTCCCGGCAGGTCCAGCACGGCCTGCGTGCCGGACGCGTCCAGCAGCGAGCCGGGACGCAGGATGACGTGGCGGTCGATGGGACGGGTGCGCGTATCGACATCGGCCTCCCAGTTCAGCGTGCCGCCGATCTCGATGGCGCCGCCGGCCTGCACCACGCCATAGCGCCGGCCCCTGGCGTCGGTCGCCACATGGCTGCGGCCGGCGGTGTCCAGCACCGCCTGCTCGCCGATCCAGACCGAGCGGGGATTGGCCTTGGGCACATAGGGCTGCTCGCCCACGCGCGGCTCCTGGATGGAAATGCGGCCGCCCCAGGCATCGAGACGGCCCAGCACGGTGATCTGGTCGGCGCCCCGGATCTGGATCGAGCGGCCGGGATCGACGCTGACGCGCGCGCCCTCGCCCACCACGATGGGGCCGCCTTGCGCGGCCCGGTCCGAGTACAGCGCCAGGTCGGCGCCGGCGCGTTGCGTCAGCGTGCCGCGCAGCGCGTCCTCGGTGTACAGCGCCGGCGTCCAGCGCGTCAGGACGTCGGCGGGCGGGGCGCCCGATCCGGGCGCCTGCGCGGCGCCGCCTTCCAGCCGCAGCACCGGCATGAGCACGTCGATCTGCGCGCCATCCGCGACGGTCAGGCCCTTGTAGCCGTTGATCTCGTACTTGCCGAAGCCGGTGCTGAACAATAACGGGTCCAGCCGCAGCGTGGTGACGTCCTGCGCATCCACGGGGCCGCCCAGCACGATCTTGCCGCCGCTGGCCACGGACA
Source organism: Achromobacter sp. 413638 (assembly GCF_043119405.1). Taxonomy (NCBI): domain Bacteria; kingdom Pseudomonadati; phylum Pseudomonadota; class Betaproteobacteria; order Burkholderiales; family Alcaligenaceae; genus Achromobacter; species Achromobacter sp. 413638. Next base: position 3,875 of record NZ_JBICCO010000146.1, on the reverse strand, counting down.
GCGTGCCGCCGCCCGTGACGCCGTAGCCGCGCACCTCGCCCGCGAAGGACAGCAGACCGCCGTTGGAAGGAATCTGGCCCAGCACATGCGAGGCCAGCGTCACGTTGCCGCCCTTGCCGCCTTGCAGCTTGCCATCGGACAACAGCGAGGCGCCGGCGGTCACGTCCAGCACGCTGCCCGCGTCCACGGCCACGTCACCGGTGCCGCGCAGCGCGATGCGGCCGCCGTCGCGCACCGGCAGGCCGGCCAGGCCGTCGGCGTCCCGCAGCAGATTGGCCCAGACGCCGCGCGCGTCCAGCATCACGCCGCCCGCGACGTGCAGCCGCGCCTGCTGGTTGGCGGCCGGGGCCAACGCCGAGTCCTCGAGCCGCACGGCCAGGAACGACGGCTGGTACAGCACGTTGCCGGCCTGGATCAGGCCGCCACGGCTGGTCAGATTGGCCTTGACGTCCACGTCCGGCGCATACAGCGTGATTTCGCCGCCATCGGCGCCGCGCAAGGCCGCATCGACGGTGATGGAACGTCCGGCCGCGACGCGCAGCCGGCCCAGCGAGAAGCCGTTGAGCTGGTTCGCGTCCAGGAACAGCTTGCCCTTGTTTTCCTGCGGCAAGGCGGCGCCCAGGTCCAGGCCGTCGGCCACCCGCTCGCGCCCCGCGCCCAGCACCACTTCGGCCACCGTGTCGCCGGTGGCGCCTAGCTGGGAATAGATCTGGCGCGAGGCCGTGTCGTAGTAGCGCACATCGTTGCCGACCACCAGGCCGGCGCGGCGCGCGGCGGCGCGCTGCGACTGGCTGTAGCCGTCCAGCCCGGACTGCGGCGCGCGGTCCTGGCGCATGCCCTGGTAGGTGTCGCCGACCAGATCGCCTTCCAGCACGGCGCTGCGGGTCGAGATGAGCAGCGTGCCGGCGTCGCGGCCGACCGTGTAGCCGTCCTCGTAGCGGGTGCGCGGCGCCAGCAGCGGGTTGTAGAAGCGGCGCGTGGCCTTTTCGCCCCAGCGCGCGGAACGCTGTTCGTAGCCTTGGTAGACGCCGGTGTAGAGCACGTCGCCCGGAGCCTTGTCGGCCACGTACAGGCGACCGTCCGCGCCGCGCAGCCAGGTCTGCTGCAAGGTGCCGGCGCGCACGTCCAGCGTGCCGCCCGACAGGTTGATGCTGGAGCCCTTCTGCGTCACCACCTCGGCGCCCTCGAAGCGCACCTGGCCGCCCTGCGCCAGCCAGTGGCTGACCGGCACGCCCATGGTGCCCAGGTAGCCGCCGACTTCCAGCAGGCCGCCGCCGCTGTACCAGCGGTCGCCGTCATAACCGCCGCTGCCGCTGGCGACGCGGATCAGCTCGCGCCGGTCCAGCCAGATATCGCCGTTGTTGAGCTTGCCGCTGTCGCGGTTCATCGGCGCGTCGCGCTGCTCGTTGCCCTGGACGTTGATCTTGAGATTGTTCGATTCCATCGACACGGCCACGCCGATGGCGCCGCTCACGTCGATCTGCGCGCCGTCGCGCACCAGCGTGCGCTTGCCGGCCCTGACCCCGACCTGCCCGCCGGTCGCCAGCGTCAGCGAATCGCCCTGGAAGTCGACCGTGCCGCCGCTCTCCACCTGCACCAGCGACAGGTCGCGGCGGTACGGGTCGGTCTGCCCCAGCGTCTGGCCGGTGGCCAGGCTGGCGGGCATCAGGGCGTCGCGCTGGCCGTCCAGCGCGGTGGCGCCGTCCAGGTCCACCAGGATGGCGGTGGTCGAGCCGGAACGCAGCGTCACCGCGCCGTCGGCGCCGACGCCGTTCAGATGGATGGTGCCGCGCGCGTCCACCGAGGTGGTCGAGGCCAGCACGCCGGCCTGCTCGACCTGGCGCGCGGCGAGCGTGATGTCGCCCAGCGGCGACAGGATCAGGCCGCGATTGCGCACCGTGCCTACGCCCGAGGCCGTCACTTCATTGCCGCGCGTGGTCGAGGCGACGTTGCCCTCGGTGCCCTGGCCGCGCTTGATCACGAAATTGTCGCCGGCCGCCAGCGCCGCCTGCCCCTTGGGCGTGGTGATGGTGCCGGCATTGTCGACCTCGCGGCCCAGCAGCAGGACGTAGCCGCCGGACTGGGTCACGGTCGAAGGACGGCTGGTCTCGATGACCGCGCCCGGGCGCAGCTCGATCTTGCCCAGCGCATCGGTGAAACCGGGCGTCTTGCCGTCCGCGCTGTACAGGCCGTTGTTCTGGAACTGCTCGTCGCTGAGGCGCGTGGCCGCGGCCACCAGGTTGCGCACGTTCACCTGCGCGCCGCCGTCGAACACCACGCCGTTGCGGTTGACGATCATCACCGTGCCGTCGGCCTTGATCTGGCCTTGGATCTGCGAGGGGCGCGCCTTCGGATCGTTGACGCGGTTCAGCACCGCCCAGTTCGGATCCTGGCGGAATTGCACCGTGGTGTTGCGGCCGACGTTGAAGGTCTCCCAATTCAGGATGGCCTTCTCGCCGGTCTGCTCGATGGCGACGTTGACGCGGCCGTTGGCGGCGGTCTGCACCGGCGCCCTGGCGTTGCGCCAGCCGGCGGTCAGGGGATTGGCGTCCACCTTGAGACCTCCCTCCGCCAGGCCGTCCGGCGCCGCGCCGCCCGTGACCGGCGCGGCATCGCGGGCCGCGCGCTGCGCCGCCTGCTGCGCGGCGATCGACGCGGCGGTGCGCCCCAGGTTGCCCACCGAGCGTTGCAGCTGCTCGCGCGCGGCCTGCGACTGGCGCGCGCCGTCCGGCAGCCCCAGCGCCGGTTGCCCGTTGGGCAGGCGGCCCGTGACCGCCGTGTTGGCCTGCGCCGCGCCCTTGGCCGCGAACCAGCCGCTGCTGAACGCGGCGGGCTGGGCATGGGCGGCGCCCGCGCCGACGAGCGCGAGCGAGGCCAGCGCGGTCGCCAGCGGCGTACGGCGCGGCGCCAGCCGGCCCTTGAGGCTGGCGGCGGGGCAGTTGCGGATGCGGGAGGGAGTGCGGGTGTGGCCGGGCATGGAAACGGACTCAGGTTGGGGACCGGATGACGCGCGCCCGGTGTGACTCGGGCCGCTCGCCTGCGATATCTCCTGTCGTGTTTGCCCGCCCGGAACCCGAACTGGTTTTTTCGTGAATCTTTTGTGTCAGCTCAATAACACGATGCCCTTGGGCAGCTGGCGCACATGCGCGCCGAAGGCCTCGCGGATCCGGTCGATCGCCAGATCCAGCCGGGCGATCTGGAAGCGCCCGCTGACCCGCCGCGCCGCCAGCGCATCGTCCAGCACCATGATGCGGCCGGGCCGGTAGCGGTTGATCTCGGCCACCGCCTCGGCCAGCGGCATGTCGCGGAACACCAGCACGCCCTCGCGCCAGCCCATGGCCTGCTCCAGGTCGGCGCGCGCCGGCGCCGTCACCGCGACGGCGCCGTAGCGCGCCTGCTGGCCGGCTTCCAGCGCCAGTTCGCGCGAGGGATGGCGGATATCCACGCGGCCCCGCAGGCAGGTGACCGTGACCTCGTCGCCGCTGCGGCGCAGCCCCACGCTGGCGGCGTCCAGCAGGATCTCGCCGGCGCCGGCCGCGACGGTCAGGCCCTGGCCCTGCTCGGCGCAGGTGATCGCGGCCTGCCCTTCCAGCAGTTCCAGGCGGCGCGGACCGTCGGCCACGTTCATGCGGGTGCGCGCGTCCAGTTCGACCACGGCCTGCCCGCCGTCCCAGTCGACGGTGCGCTGCTCGCCCACCGCCGTGCTGTAGTCCGCGCCCAGTCCTTCCAGGCTGGCCCACCAGCCCAACGGCGGCAGCGCGGCGGCGGCAGCTGCCGCGCCGGCCCCGGCCAGGCCCGCGCGCAGCAGCACCCGGCGGCCGGGGGGGGGCCGGGGGGGCCCCCCCCCGCGCGGCTGGGGGGGGGGGTGGTTTTAA
>NZ_JBICCO010000145.1:0-8834 GCF_043119405.1 Achromobacter sp. 413638 | reverse complement strand
GATCAGCGTGGCCGCGCCGCGCGTGCGCCGGGGCCGCGCGCCCAGCGCGTGGGCCAGTTCGTCGCCCATCTCCAGTAGCCGCAGGCGCGCGGCCAGGGCCATCGCCAGCGGCAGCAGCACGGCGCAGGCCAGCGCGATCAGCAGCGCGTCGCTCCAGGTCTTGCCGGCCAGGTTGCCGTTCAGCCAGGTGGCGGCCAGGTGGGCTTGCTCGCGGCGCAGGTTGGACAGCGCGTATTGCACGAAGGCTAGCGCCAGCGCGCCCACGGCGATGCCGGCCACGACCATGCGCTGCGGCGCGGCGAAGCCGGCGCCCGAGCCGAACCAGACGGCGGCCATGGCCAGCAGCGCGCCGGCGGCCGCGCCCCAGGCCACCGGCAGCAGGCCCGGCCACACCATGGCGGCGGCCACGGCGCCGGCCGACGCGCCGGCGGTCAGGCCGATCACGTCCGGGCTGCCGAGCGGATTGCGGGTCACGCTTTGGAACAGCGCGCCCGACAGGCCCAGCGCCGCGCCCGCGCCCAGCGCGGCCAGCGCGCGCGGCAGCCGCAGGGTGTAGGCCAGCCACTGCTGCACCGGCGTGCCGCCGCCGGCCAGCACCGTGGGCAGTTCACGCCAGGACAGTCCTTGCGCGCCCAGCGTCAGCGCCAGCGCGGCCGACAGCAGCATCAACAGGATCAGCGCCGCGCCATAGGCCAGTGCGCGCGGCGGCATCGGTACGGCCAGCCAGCGGCCGGCGCGCAGGATTGGCGCGGCGTGGACGGAGCGCGTGCGCACCTCGCCGCTGGCGTCGTGGACGGGAAGCGCGCTCATTGAGCCTCACCCTGGTCGCGGCGCAGCGCGGCCAGCAGGAAGGGCGCGCCGATGAAGGCCACGACCACGCCGGTCAGCAGCTCGGCCGGCGCGCGCAGCAGCCGCGCCAGGATGTCGGCGGCCAGCATCAGGACCGGGCCGAGCAGCAGGCAGAACGCCAGCTGCCAGCGCAGGTCGGGGCCGGCGAGCCGCCGCGCCACATGCGGCACGGCCAGCCCGACGAAGGCGATCGGGCCGCAGGCCGCGGTGGCGGCGGCGGCCAGCACCGCCATGCACAGCAGGCCGGCCAGCCGGTGGCGGCCGGCCGACAGGCCCAGGGCGCGCGCCATGCCGCCGCCCAGCGCCAGCAGGTTCAGCGGCCGCGCCAGCGCCAGTGCCAGCAGCAGGCCGGCGGCGACATAGGGCGCGGCGACGCCGGCGGCGGCCAGGGAATGGCCGGCCAGCGAGCCCACGGCCCAGAAACGGTAGACGTCGAAGATGTCGCTGCGCAACAGGGCGACGGCCTGCACATAGGCGTACAGCACGGCGTTGAGGGCGGCGCCGGCCAGGATCAGGCGCACCGGCATCAATCCGCGTCCGCCCGCGCCCAGCCAGTACACGGCGGCCGAGGCCGCCAGCGCGCCGGGCAACGCGGCCCAGAACGGATGGGCCGGCAGGCCGCCCGTGACCAGCGCCAGCGTGACGATGGATGCGGCCGCGCCGGCGTTCACGCCCAGCAGGCCGGGGTCGGCCAGCGGATTGCGGGTCAGCGTCTGGATCAGCGCGCCGGCCACGGCCAGCGCCGAGCCGGTCAGGAAGGCGAGCAATGTGCGCGGCACGCGCGAGGCGACCACCAGCGCCGCGTAGCTGTCGTCGGGCCGGGTCAGCGCGCGCCATACGTCGGCGGGCGCTAGGTCTTTGGAACCCAGGCAGAGGCTGCCCAGCGTACAGGCGGCCAGCAGCAGGGCGCACAGGCCCAGCGCGCCCCAGCGCGCGCGTGCCGTCATGGGGCGGCCTTGCGCGAGATGCCGGCCTGCCGCGAGTCAGCCCGGTGCATCGCGAACGTGACCTTCGCATGCCGGTGCATCATGGACTCGCGTGCTTGCCGGGGCGGGCGCGCAGTGCGGCGGCGGCCAGTTGCGGCGCGAGCCGGTCCAGCATCCAGTCCACCGCCAGCGGCGCGCCGGACGAGGACGCCATGACCAGCGACGGATCGCTCAAGGCCACGTAGGATCCGCGCTTGACGGCCGGAATGGCGGCATAGAGCGACATGGCCGCCGTCCTGTCGCGTTCGGCGTCGTTGTAGAACCAGGACACCAGGATGTCGACGTCGGCCAGCCGGTCGGCATGCTCGAAGCCCAGGTAGTGCGCGAAGTGGCCGGCGCTGGCGCGCAGCTTGCGCACCGACGGGGCCAGCGTCAGGCCCATGGCGCTGATCGTGTCCACGCGCGGATCGCCCGCGACATAGGCGGCGAAATTGCCCGAGCCCAGGTCGGCGCGCACGTAGGCGAAGGTCTTGCCGGCCAGTTCCGGGTTGTCGCGCGCGACGCGCTGCAGCGAGTGTGCGATGCGGGCCTTGAGCGCATCGGCCTCGGCGCGCTTGCCCAGCGCGGCGGCGGTCAGGTCGATCTGCGTGTCCACCGGCGTCAGGAAGGGATGCTCCGGATAGGCGACCACGGGCACGAAGCGCGACAGCTGCGCGTAGGCCTGGGCGCTCATGCCGGAGAACGGCGCCAGCACCACGTCGGGCTGCAAGGCGATGATCTGTTCCACGTCCAGTTCCGGGTATTCGGTGATCAGGGCCGGCAGCGGCGCGCCGCGAGCCTCGATGGCGGCGCGCACCCAGGGCCAGTAGTGCCGGGCGTCGCCGCCCCAGTCGGCGCGGCTGACGCCCACCGGCACCACGCCCAGCGACACCGCCAGATCATCGGCGCCAAGGCCGATCGTGACGACGCGTTTGGGCGGGGCCTTGATGATGGCCGTGCCGAGCGCGCCTTGCAGCGTCACCGGGAAAGCGGCGGCGGGATCGGGGGCGGGAGCGGCGGATGTGGCCGCCGGCGCTTCAGAGGTGTCGCTCGCGCCGCCGGCCGGCCGGTCGCAACCGGCCAGCGCGAGCGCGCACAGGCAGGCCGCCGCGCCTCGTCGCGGCGCCTGCCTCCATGCTGGGAAAGAAAAACGCATCCTGCCTTGCCGCTCCCTCGATCAATATTGCGCGCGCAGCGTCAGCATGACGTTGCGCGGCGCGCCCCACCAACCCTGGCTGTAGAAGCCGATCTGGTCGTAGTACTTGCGGTCGAACAGGTTGTTCACGTTCAGGGTGGCGGACACCTGCTTGCTGAAATCGAATCTGGCCATCAGGTTGACCAGCGCGTAGCTGCCTTGTTCCACGTCCACGTTGCCGCGCGGGCTGGCGGCGGATTGGTACATGCGGCTCTGCCAGTCCACGCCGCCGCCCACGGTGAGCCGGTGCAGGTCGCCCGGCAGGCGATAGGTGGTGTAGAGCTTGAACAGGCTGCGCGGATGGCTGGTGTTGATGGGCTTGCCGTCGGCGTCCCTGGCGGTGAAGTGGGTGTAGCTGGCGCTGAGGTTCCAGCCCGGCGCGAGCTGGCCGCTGGCCTCCAGGTCAATGCCCTCGACCTTGGCGCCGGATACGGCGCGCGAGGCCTGCATATTGGGGAAGCCGGGCACGCTGGAGCCGGGGATCGTCTGAGCCAGGTTGTTCTGCCGGGTCTGGAATAGCGCAGCGGACGCATTCAGCCTGCCTTCCAGATAGGCGGCTTTCAGGCCGACCTCGTAGCTCTTGCCGTCGATGGGCGGCAGGATCGAGCCGGACGTGTCGCGCGCGTTTTGCGGCTGGAAGATCTCGGTGTAGCTGGCGTAGGCCGTGTAGGTCTTGTTGATGTCGTAGATCAGGCCGGCATAGGGCGTGAACTGGTTGTTGACCTTGTATTCGCGGCGCGAGCCGAAGTAGTTCTGGGTGGTCTTCCAGTCGCTCCATCGGCCGCCCGCGATCAGGTGCAGCGGCTCGGCCAGGGCGAAACGGCCCACGATGTAGGCGCCGGTCTGCTTGGTGCGCAGGTCATCGGCCGTCGTTTTCCTGTCCGACCATGTCGGTTCCGCGATATGGTCCTGGCGCCAGTTGAAATAGCTGCCGACGGCGGGCTTGGGGCCGACCATGGCGTATTGCTGAATGTCGCTTTGGTCGTCAATGCTCATCCAGCCGGCGCCGATCTCGTGGCGCAGGCCGAACAGCGTGAACGGGGCGTTCAGCGACAGGTGGATGTCGTCGCGGTCGCGCCGGCCGTCGTAGTTGGCGAAGTTGCTGGTCATGCCCAGGCCGGTCGCGCGGTCCGGGTAGCCGCCCCGGAACAGTTGCTTCATGCGGTACTTGCCGTCGCTGTGGCTATAGGCCGCGCGCAGCTTCCAGTCATTGGCGAAGCGGTGGGTCAGGTCGACGAAATAGGTGGTGGATTCCGTGTCCTGGCGCGCCCAGGGCGTATTGTTGGCGACCGAACGGTTGAAGTCGGTGCGCGAGCCGTCGCTGTAGAACAGGGGAAAGCCGCTGCCGAAACCGTGGCTGATGTTGCGCTGGTATTCCACGCTGGCGGTCAGCACGGTGTCGGGCGTCAGGTCGGCGCTGACCACGCCATAGAACGTGCGGCTGCGCGCATCCAGGAAGGTCACGTTGCTGTTGCCCTGGCTGTAGGCGGCCACCACGCGCGAACGGATCTTGCCGTTCTCGGTCAGGGGCATAGACAGGTCGGCCTCGCCACGGATCTTGTCCCAGCTGCCGGCGCCGATGCTGGCCGAGGCGGCGAAGTCGCGCAGCGGACGCTTGCGCACGAAGTTGACGGCGGCGGACGGATTGCCGGAGCCGTTCATCAGGCCGGTCGCGCCGCGCACGACTTCCACGCGATCGTAGATCGCCGCGTCGATGTCGGTGGTGCCATAGTTCCACAGGCTCAGGATGGGCGTGGACAGGCCGTCGAACTGGAAGTTGTCGATGGAAAAACCGCGCGCCGAGAACGAATAGCGGTTGCTGTCGCTGCGCGTTACCGAGATGCCGGGCGCCGACGCGAGGATCGCGCCGGTGTCGCGCAGGCCTTGGTCCTCGATCTGCTGGCGTGTCACCACGCTGACCGATTGCGGCGTTTCGCGCGGCGCCAGCGTGAGGCCCGTGGCGGTGCTCATGGACTCGGTGGTGTAGGAATTCGTGCCTTCGGTGATGCCGCCCAGGCTGGCGCCTGTCACGGTCACGGCAGGCATCTGGGCCACGCCGCCCGGCGCGGATTGGGTCTCGGCGGCGACCTGGGCGCTGGCGTTCTGGTGGGCAAGGGCAGAGCAGAGCAAGGCCGTCTGAATTGCGTGGGTCAAGGGGCGCGCCCGGCGCGGCGGCGCGGCGGGCGTGGGCAAAGCGGACGACATGGCAACGAACTCCGGCGAAATAGGCAACGAGCGAAACGGAAAAATCTGGTAATGAGAATTATTGATTTTTACGTATAGGCTGATGTATGCCTGATGACGCGATCCATATGGCAAACGCCGCCGGAATTCCGCTGGAACGGGCGCGAAGCAGTAAAGGGATGGCGTCGCGCGGAATAGCGCCGCGCGCGAGCGTGCGGACAGGGATCGGCCGCTCAGCCCGGCTCGGCGTTGGCCAGTGGCCGCGGCTTGCGGTGCAGCCAGGCCCAGCCCAGCGCGCTGGCCGCCACGCAGGCCAGCATGGCCAGCGCCAGCCGCAGCGGCTGGCCATAGACCAGCGGCACGCACCAGCCGCTGACCAGCGAGAAGGTCAGCATCTGCATGAAGCCCAGCACCGAGGCGGCGGTGCCGGACAGCTGCGGCACCCGCGCCAGGATGCGCAAGGTCATGGCGGGCACCGACATGGCCAGCCCGCAGGTGAAGACGCCGGGCAGGATCACGGCCCAGGGCAGCGCGGGCCGGCCCGCCGCCGCCACATAGGCCAGGTTGGCCAGGCAGCTGCCGCCCATCAGCAGATAGGCCAGCGCGGTGACGCGCGCGTCGCTCCAGCTGCCGGCCTTGCGCGCGGCGAACAGCGCGCCCAGCATGGCGCCGATCACCAGCGGCACGAACAGGTAGGCGAAGTCGGTTTCCTGCAAGCCCAGCACGTTGGTGATGAAGTCGGGCGCGGCGCCGATCAGGAAGCCCTGGGCGGCGAAGACCAGGCTGAAGGCCAGCCCCAGCGACACGAAGCGCGCGTCGCCCAGCACCCGGCCGTAGTTCCGGGCCAGGCCGCGCCAGGACAAGGGCTGGCGCTGTTCCGGAGCCAGGGTCTCGGGCAGGCGCAACGCGCACAGCGCCAGCGCGGCCGTGGCCAGTACCGCCAGCAGCAGGAACACGGCGCGCCAGCCCTGGTGCGCGGCCAGGTAGCCGCCGACGATGGGCGCCAGCGCCGGCGACAGGTTGAACACCAGGATCAGGTAGGACATGGCGCGGCGCGCCACCGCGCCCTCGTAGCAGTCGCGCACGATGGCCTGGCCCACCACGATGCCGGCGCCGGCCGACAGGCCCTGCAACGCGCGCGCCGCCAGCAGCCAGCCGAAGTCCGGCGCGGCGGCGGCCAGCAGCGCGCCGGCCACGTAGCAGACCAGGGCCGTCAGCACCACGCGGCGCCGGCCCAGCGAGTCGGACAGCGTGCCATGCAGCAGCAGCATGGCCGCATAGCAGAACATATAGACGCCGAGCGTCAGCTGCACGGTGTCCTGCGGCACGCCGAATTCCCGGCCCAGCGCGCCGAACGCAGGCAGGTAGGCGTCGATGGTCGCGGGCGCGACGCAGGACAGCAGGCCCAGCATGAGCACCATGACCGGGAAGGCAGGCAGGGGAACGGGGCGGGACACGGGCGCTTCCATGGCAAGGGCCGCCCGGATTGGGCGGCGTCGCATCATGGTGGCCCAGCCGGGCCGGCGCCGGGAATGCGCAATGCCGGCGGAGCAATGGCTGCCGCCGGAAGCGGACGGCAAAGCGCGGGAGTACGGACGGCGAGGATGGGGAAGAGGCCGCCATCGCGTCCGCGCGCTGATTCAGTTCAGTTCGCTGGGGGCCACGCCGTAGCGCTCGCGGAAGGCCGTGGCGAAGTTGGTGGCGTGGCGATAGCCGACGAAATGCGCGGCCTGCTGCACGCTCCAGCCCTGGGCCAGATGCTGGCGGGCCACTTCCAGCCGCCGCTCGCGCAGCCAGCTGAACACCGATTGCCGGTAGGCGGCCTGGAATTTGGCGCGCAGCGTGCTGGGACTCATGCAGGCCAGCTTGGCCAGCGCCTCCAGCGTGTGGTCCTCGCCGGGCGCATCGTGCAGCCGTTCGCGCACGCGTTCCAGCAGTTGCCGGTCGCGCTGCGACAGGCTCTGATCGGCCGGCGGCGCCTGGTCCAGCGAGGCCAGCGCATGCGCCAGCAGCTGGGCGCCCACGCCCTCGCGCAGCAGGTTGCGCAGCGGGTGGTCCCAGCCGCAGTCCAGCAGGTGCTCGATGGCCAGCAGCAGATGGTTCTGCACCTGCCAGCGTCGCAGCCGCAGGCCGGCCGGCGAACGCAGCGCCTTCCATATCATCTCGCTGGCGCGCTCGTCGCCGGCGGCCTCGGGCTCGGACAAGGACAGGTTGACGCTGCGCAGGCGCTGGCCGGCCGGATGGATGCCGGTCATGCATGCGCTGTCGCCATACAAGGCGCTGATGCCGCTATGGGCGACCAGCGGTACGTCGTTTTGGCGGTCGAGCTGCGCGCGCGCCTGGCCCTGCAGCATGATGATGGCGGAGAAGCGCGGCGTCATGAAGGACGTGGCTTCGTAGTGATGGTGCACCTGCAGGTCGGACACGACCAGCGTGACGCCGGGCCGGATCTGGTGTTCCTCGACTGAAGCGGCGCGCGAAATTTGAGCGCTACGAGCTGAGATAAACGCCTGTAGTTCTAGTTACGCCAGACGAAAGAGAATTTCAAAAAATGACCCTGGCGACTTAGACTAGGCCGGCGGGGTCAGCGCGCACGTCCCAACTGAAAATGATCAGCTCGCGGCGTGGGGCACCGCCTCCGCCGCCAACGGTGTACGTGATGTCAGTCGATTCGATGTGGAAGCCAGCGAACAGGGAGCGGATGGCCGGGTGGTCATTGAGCGTCACCATCGCCTTTCCCTTCAGCTTGCGCAACATGCTTGCCAGTTGTTCGTACTGCTCCCACCCGAACGTCACGCCGTAGCCTTCCGTCTCCCAATATGGCGGATCCATAAAGAAAAACGTGTGTGGGCGATCGTAGCGCCGAATGCAGTCCGTCCAAGGCAAGTTCTCAACATACGCGCTGGCCAGGCGCAGATGTGCAACAGATAGGTTCTCTTCAATCCTAAGAAGGTTGAGGCCCGGCGGCGACGTGGTAGCCGTCCCATATGACTGACCATCAACGCGCCCACCGAAGGCAGAGTGCTGCAGATAGAAGAACCGAGCGGCGCGCTGAATGTCCGTCAATGTCTCCTCTGGCGTCATCTGCAGCCACTTGAACACCTGTCGGCTTGACAGCGCAAACTTGAATTGGCGCACGAATTCTTCAAGATGATGCTTGACGACTCGGTACAGATTGATGAGCTCACCGTTAACGTCATTCAGAACCTCGACCTCCGCCGGCACGGGGCGAAGGAAGAACATAGCGGCTCCTCCAGCGAACGGCTCGACGTAGCACTGATGTAGCGGAAAGTACGGGAGGAGGCGATCGGCCAGCCTACGCTTGCCGCCGAGCCAGGGAACAATTGGAGATGCCATTTTGTAAATCCGTTTCAAAATGGTAGCCTTACCGCGCCTGTGCACAGGTGGCGCGGCCTTGGCCATGCTGGCAGCTCGTTCTGCTAGTGCGGGGCGGTCTGGATGCAGCAACATCAAGACCGTCGCCGCGTCTTCATCATGCCGGCTGATCGGGCCAAGATACCGATGCCGGGAAGCCTGCATCGCTTGCGAGCCGATTGAGCTGCACGCGATATGTCTTCCATGCCTGCAACTGCTGCAACTCCGCAGCGGTTGCGATTTTGAGATCTGCTGCGTCTTGCAGT
>NZ_JBICCO010000144.1:0-9211 GCF_043119405.1 Achromobacter sp. 413638 | reverse complement strand
CGGGGGGGGGGGCGCCCCCCCCCCCCCCGCGCCATGGCAAATCAGGGAATCCTCGCGCTCGATCGGAAAAACGGCAATGACGTCGGACATGGCGGTTCGGACGGCAAGAGGTGGCGGGAAGCGGCGGGACAGCCGGACGCCGCTGGGCAAGCCCACGGCGCGGCCGGAACCTCATACGCTACAACCGGCGCTTCGGACAGTCCAGCCCCGCCCCCTATTCCACCGACGCCGGCGCCGCCTCGCTGCGGGTAGCGCCCGGCGCGCCGCGCAGGGCATGAGCCACCAGTTCCTCGGCATAGGCGGGCAGGTCGCCGCGCACGCACAGCACGAGATCGCGCGCGGCCCAGTCATCGCTCAGATCCAGACGCCGGAAGCCGGCCGAACGCCCGTGGCGGACGGCGGCGGCGCGCGGCACGACCGCCACGCCCACGCCCTGGCCCACCATCCGGCAGACCGCGTCGAAACCGCGCAGCCGCACGCGGTAGGACAGGCTCTTGCCATCGCGGCGCGCGTGCTGCGCGATGTGCTCCTGCAAGGCGCTGCCTTCGACCAGCCCGACGAAATCCTCGCCCGCCGCGTCGGCCAGCGCGACGACGCCGCGCGCGGCCAGCGCATGCCCCGAGGGCACGATCAGGCATAGCGGATCGTGGCGGAACACCGCCACCCGCAGGCCGCCCAGGTCGACCGAGTCCGCCAGCACGCCGATGTCACAGGTGCCGGCGCGCAGGGCGTCGGCGATCTCGTGGCTGGGCCGCTCTTCCAGGTCCACCGACACGCGCGGATGACGCTGCAGGAATTCGCCCAGCACCGGCGGCAGATGCTCGCTCAGCGCCGTGGTGTTGCATTGCACGCGCACCAGTCCCTTCAAGCCCTGGCCGTACTGGTCCAGGTCGCCGCGCATGCGGTCCATCTGCGCCAGCACCAGCCGCGCGTGATGCGCCAGCGTGCGCCCGGCCGGCGTCGGCTCCGCGCCGCGCGGGCCGCGCAACAGCAAGGGCACGCCCAGCGTGTCTTCCATGCCGCGCACGCGCTCGCTGGCCGAGGCCAGCGTCATGTTGGAACGCCGGGCGCCGGCGGTGATGGAGCCCGTTTCCTGCACATGCAGGAACAGCCGCAGGTCGGTGAGATCGAAGCGCATGCAAGGATCGTAGCACCGCAGGCTATGGAATTTCCGAACCCGGCATACGCAAGTTCCCGATAGGGCCGCGCCGGATACGCGCCGAAAATGAACGACATGCCCGCATCCACAACCTTTATTCCGGTGTTCTCCATGCAAATCCGAACCACGTCCACCCGCTATTCCGATCTTGCCGCGCCTGCCTTGCCATCAGTCTTTTCCATAGCCTCGGCAGTCGACACCGACCACCGGGAGGCCCGGCCATGAGTCCCGCCGACCTGATGATGCCCGGCGCCACGCCACTGCTGGCGGCCGCGGCGGCGGCCGTGTTCCTCCTGGCCGGCGTAGTCAAGGGCGTGGTCGGGCTGGGGCTGCCCACCATTTCCATGGCCCTGCTGGCGCTGATCATGGCGCCCGCGCAAGCCGCCGCGCTGCTGGTGGTGCCATCGCTGGTCACCAACCTGTGGCAGGCGCGGCCCGCCGCGACCTTCGGCCCGATCTGGCGCCGCATCGCCGGCATGCAGGCGGGCGCTTGCGCCGGCACGCTGGCGGGCGCCTGGTGGCTGGGCGCGCCATCCGGCGTCTGGGCAGGCGTATGCCTGGGCGTCGCGCTGGTCCTGTACGCGGCCTGGGGCCTGTTCGGTTCGCCACCCTCCATTCCCACGCGGCGCGAAGGCGCGCTGGGCCTGGCGGTGGGCGCCGCGACGGGACTGGTCACCGCAGCCACCGGCGTGTTCGTGATCCCGGCCGTGCCCTATCTGCAGGCGCTGAACCTGGGCAAGGACGGGCTGATCCAGGCCATGGGAATCTCCTTCTCGGTGTCCACGCTGGCGCTGGCGGCGGGCCTGTGGCTGAACGGCAGCTACGGCGCGGATGCGGCGGGCGCTTCGCTGCTGATGCTGCTGCCCGCGCTACTGGGCATGGGACTGGGACAATGGCTGCGCGGCCGGCTGTCGCCGCGCGTCTTCAAGCTGTGCTTCATGGCGAGCCTGGCGCTGCTGGGCATCTACCAGGTTTTCCAGGGTCTGGCTGGCGCGAGCCATTCCTAGGGGCGAGCAAGGCCGCTTGCCAAGCGGTCGGGGGTGCTTGCGTCCTGACGCCCCGCGTCGCCTTCCCCGCGCCTCACGCGGCCAGGCGGCGCTCGTCGAGCGGACCGATGGCGATCGACATCTCGCGCCAGCGCGCCAGCTCTTGCTGCACCGATTGGATCTTGATGCGCGCCTGATCGAAGGCGTCCCGGCCCAGGAACAGATGCCGTGGCGCGTACTGGGCCTGCGAGGCCTGGATAAGGGTACGCGCGACCTGGGCCGGCACGCGCGCCGCGCCCGGGTAGACCAGCGTAACGCGCACGCCATGCGGCGCGGCTTCGACGGCCAGGGCCTCGGTCAGGCCGCCCAGCGCGAACTTGGCCGCGCTGTACGCGCCCCAGCCCTCGGCCGCGCCATCGAAGCCCAGGATCGACGACACATTGAACACATGCCCGCCACGCTGCGCGCGCAGGCGCGGCATGGCGGCGCGTATCACGTTCATGGCGCCGAAGACGCCGATATCGAAACCCTCGCGCAGCGCCGCGTCGGACAGCTGATCCAGCGGCCCCCGCGCGGCGCAGGCGGCGTTGTTCACCACCACGTCCAGGCCGCCGAAGGCGGCATGCGCCGCGTCGACCGCGCGCCGCACGCTGCGTTCATCGCCCAGGTCCACGGCCAGCGGCAGCAGGCGGCCATCGAGCGCCGCGCCGGTCGCTTCCAGCAGGGCGTCCACGTCGCGCGAGGTCGCCGCCACGCGATGGCCCTGCTCCAGCAGGGCCTTGACCAGCGCCAGTCCCAATCCCGCGGAGGCCCCGGTCACAAACCAGATTTTTCCGGATTCCATGCTCATCCCTTCCCTAGAACCCGGCGCGGGCCGGATGGCGCCGCGCCATGGAAAGGAATGTTAGAAAACGAGGCGCGCGGCGTACAGCCGCGTTCTTGCGGGAAACCTGCCTAATCCTGCAATCCCGCCAAAGAGCTTCAGCCCAGCGCGCTGCGATAGTGCCCGGCGTCGAAGGCCGGCGCATCGGCCGCCAGCGCCGGCGCGGCCTCGTCCTGCGCGGGCTCCCCTGCAACAACCCCGAACAGCGACAGTTCGGCCCTGACCAATGCTTGAACAAAATCCGTCATGATGTTTTCTCCATGCTGAGATGATGCGCTCGCCGCCCGCCAGGCCGGCGGCGCGGAAGCAGCAGGGGTTCATCTTGGCCGCAGGCCATCAGGACGTCCATTTGGTTTGTTCAATCGCGGCGATTGACGCCGGATTTGGAACCGTTGCGGACGGCCGCGCCGGACGGAGCACCGACGCGCCGGCAACCGCCGCTGTCGCCCGTCGACAGCAAGTCTTTGGTCATGATTCGTGGACAACAACGCAGAATTATTCACCAATCAAGATCTTCAACGCTCCTATGATCGAAGCGTGACGACTCTCAGGAATGCTCCACCATGTCCGCCTATCACCACGTAAAGACCTCGCAGCTGGACATCGCCTATCTGGAATGGAATCCGGCCGGCGCGCGCACCGCCGTGCTGCTGCATGGCTGGCCCGACAGCCCCGAATGCTGGAACAGCGTGGCAGACAAGCTGGCCGCCTCGGGCTACCGTGTGCTCTGCCCGGCGCTGCGCGGCTTCGGCCCGACCCGCTTCCTGCGCGCCGACACGCCCCGCAGCGGCGAACTGGCCGCATTGGGCCGCGACCTGCTGGACTTCCGCTCGGCGCTGGGCCTGGAGCGCCCCGTGCTGGTCGGCCACGACTGGGGCGCGCGCGCCGCGGGCAACGCCTGCGGCCTGGACGCCGACGCGGCCTCGCACCTGGTGCTGCTATCGGTCGGCTACGGCACCAACAGCCCGGACCAACCCGTGCCGCTGTCCCAGGCACGCAATTACTGGTATCACTGGTTCATGGCCACGCCCAGGGGCGCGGCCACCGTCCGTGACAGCCGGCGGGAATTCACCCGCTACATGTGGGACACCTGGTCGCCCGCCGGCTGGTACGAAGAAGCCGATTTCGACGAAGCCGCCCGCGCCTTCGACAATCCGGACTGGGCCGAGGTGGTGCTGCACTCCTATCGCCAGCGCTGGGGCCACGCCCAGGGCGACCCGGCCTATGCCGAAGATGCCGCGCGCCTGACGCCCGCGCCGGAGCTGGCCGTGCCGACCCTGGTGCTGCACGGCGGGGCCGACGCCTGCAACTCGCCCGCCACGTCCGAGGGCAAGGACGCTTATTTCAGCGGCCGCTATCAACGCCGCGTGCTGGACGGCATTGGCCATTTCCCGCAACGCGAGACGCCGCAGGCGGTGGCCCAGGCCATCCTGAGATTCTGCGAACCGGCCTGAAACCGGGCGCGGGATCCGTCCGTACACGGCTCGTCAGCCGGCCCGCGCCCCTGCACGCCCCCGGAATGACGGATAATTCGGTCTGTGCGCCGCCGCCCCGCCGGGCGGCGGTTTTTCGCGGGCCTGTCGCCCGCGCCCGTAATCCGGAGTCAGCTATGTATCGCGGCATCGAGGCGATCGAACATTTCATGGAATCCATCGGCCTCGTCTGGCGGCCCGGCGCCACCGCAAGCGCGGAGCTGCGCGCCAGCTACCGCATCGGCAATACTCGCCCGCTGGGCATTGATTGCACGCTGGTGGAATTCCACTGCGACGCCAAACGTCCGAAGATCTGGGTGCCCGAGTTCTCGCGCACCAGCTTCCACCAGTGGTTCGAAGTGCCCTACCAGGATTTCGAGTTCACGCCCGGCGGCTCGATGCTGAAGATCAAGGCCGCCGCGCGCGGCAACGCGCCCCCCTACAGCGTGGGCCTCAAGCCGCTGGCCTGACGCCCGCGCGAGGGCGGCTACAGCTGCTTGTACATGATGGTGGTGCCGTCCAGCCGGTGCGCGTCATGCGAATCGCGGCTGAAGCCCGGGATGACGCCCACCGTCACATACCCCAGCGAGGCATACAAGGGCTCGGCGCGATCGCCGGTGCGCGTGTCCAGCGTGATCAGGCTGCGCCCGGCCGCCACGGCCAGCGCCTCGACCTTTGCCATCAAGGCCCGCGCGATGCCCTGGCGCCGGAAATCCGGATGCACCAGCAGCTTGCGCACCTCGGCGCGGTGCGGTTGATTGGGCGGGGTGTCGCAATCGAGCTGCACCGCGCCGGCCAGCCTGCCGTCCTGCCAGGCGGCCACCAACAGCAGGCCGCCCCCGGCCACGCCGGGCAGCACCTTGTCGCGCCAGAACCCCAGCGCGTCGTCCGGGCTGTACGGCAGGACGAAGCTGACGCTGGCGCCCGCGTGCACGCTGGCGTGCAGCAGCTCCGCCAGTTCCGGCAGCAGGGTTTCGGTTTCGGCGGCCGAGAGCGTGGCCATGCGCAGGGAGGCAAGATGATCGGGCATGTAGCACCTGTAGACGTTGTGGTTCAGACGATGAAAAGCAGGTAGCGGGCGCCGCTGTCCGGCGGCGTCTCGAAAAGGCTGGCTCCGGCCAGCTGGTAGCGCAGGCAGTCGCCCGGACGCAGCCCGTGGCGGCGGCCATCCACGGTGATGTGCAGCGCGCCTTCCAGCATCAGCAGATGGTGTTCCAGATTCGGACGCGGCGGCTGCGGGTATTCGATGCGGGCGCCGGCGTCCAGCTCGCAGGCCAGCACTTCCCCGGCCAGCGCGGCCGCCGGCGGCGAGACCGAGCGGCGCCGGAAGCCCGCGCTCGCATCGACCCAGACCGGCTGCGCGCTTTCGGGCACCAGCGGCGCGAAGTCGTCTTCCACCATCAGCATCAGCCGCGACATGGTCAGGCCGTAGGCGGCGCACAGCCGCCCCAGCACGCTGGCCGTGGGGCTGACCTCGGCGTTTTCCAGCCTCGACAGCGTGGCGCGGCTGACGCCGGCCCGGCCGGCCAGTTCGTCCAGGGACCAGCCGCGTTCCTGGCGCAGGCCCTTCAGGCGCGAGGCGATGCGCATGTCCAGGCCGTGATCGAATTCGGGATGATTTTCCATATTTGGGATTTTTTCTCAAATAAGAAATTCCGTCAAGCGAGCCCGCGTCCGCTCCGCCCGTCAACCACGCCCCGCCGAATTCGGCACAATAGGGCCCATGTTCCTGGCTCGATACCTGATCATGCCGATTCTCTGCCTGGGCCTGCTGGCCGGCTGCGCCCTGCCCTCGCAGGAACAGCGCAGCCAGTCGCAGGCGCTCGATCCCGACGCGGCGGCGGCCACCCCGCTGGGCCGCGCCATCGCGCCCGTCGCCGCCGGCCACGCCGGCCTGTCCGGCATCCACCCGCTGGCCGACGCCCACGACGCCTTCGCCGCGCGCATGATGCTGGCGCGCGCCGCCGAGCGCAGCCTGGACGTGCAGTACTACATCTGGCGCGGCGACATGACCGGCATGATGCTGCTCGAAGCGCTGCACGAAGCCGCCGATCGTGGCGTGCGCGTGCGCCTGCTGCTGGACGACAACGGCACCTCGGGCCTGGACCGCGAGCTGGCCGCGCTGGACGGACATCCCAACATCGAAGTGCGGCTGTACAACCCCTTCGCGCTGCGCTGGCCCAAGACGCTGGGCTACCTGACCGACTTCAGCCGGCTCAACCGGCGCATGCACAACAAGTCCTTCACCGCCGACAACCAGGCCACCATCATCGGCGGCCGCAACGTTGGCGATGAATATTTCGGCGCCGCCAACGGCGTGCTGTTCACCGACCTGGACGTGCTGGCGATCGGCGCGGCGGTGCAGGACGTGTCCGCCGATTTCGACCGTTACTGGGCCAGCGACTCGGCCTATCCGGTGGCGCGCCTGCTCAAGCCGGCCGAGGCGGGCGCGCTGGACCTGCTCAAGCGGCGCGCCGACGACATGGAACGCTCGTCCGACGCCGCCGCCTATGCCGAGGCCATGCGCGCCCTGCCCTTCATCCGTCAGTTGCTCAAGGGCGAGCTGGAACTGGAATGGGCGCCCACGCGCATGGTCAGCGACGATCCGCGCAAGACCCTGGGCACCGCGCCGCCAGAGGCCATGCTGCCGCATCAGTTGCACGAGATCATCGGCAAGCCCGCCCAGTCACTGGATCTGGTGTCGCCCTACTTCGTGCCCGGCGAATCCGGCACGCGCGCCTTCAGCGACATGGCCCGCGCCGGCGTGCGGGTGCGCGTGCTGACCAACTCGCTGGAAGCCACCGACGTGGCGGCCGTGCACTCCGGCTACGCCAGGCGCCGCGCCGATCTGCTGGCGGGCGGGGTGGAGCTGTTCGAAATGAAGCGCGCCGCCGGCGGCGGACGCAACAAGAACCTGGGCCCGCTGGGCAGCTCCGGGTCCAGCCTGCACGCCAAGACCTTCGCGGTAGACGGCCAGCGCATCTTCGTCGGCTCGTTCAATTTTGATCCCCGCTCGGCCAGGCTCAACACCGAACTCGGCTTCATCATCGACAGTCCCAGGCTGGCCGGCCAGATCTCGACGGCCTTCACGCGCGACGTGCCGACCACGGCCTATCGCGCGCTGCTGGACGAACGCGGCAAGGTCTACTGGCTGGAACTGCGCGACGACGGCCAGACCGTACGTTATGACAGCGAACCCGGCGCCAGCGTCTGGCAGCGCCTGTCGGTCTGGTTCATCTCGCTGCTGCCGGTGGAGTCCTTGCTGTAATCACAGCCAGGACGCGACGCAACAAGCGGAGCGCGCCTCAGCCCGCGCGGCGGCATACTGAACATCATGAGCATGAACCTGGATCTTTTCGACGAGGCCGACCCCCAGCCCGCCCGCAGCGAATCCATCGGCCCGCGATCCGTGGTGCTGCGCGGCTACGCCCTGCCCGTCGCCGACGCCCTGCTGCAATCCCTGGACGAAGTGATCCGGCAGTCGCCGTTCCGACGCATGGAAACCCCCGGCGGCCATCTGATGTCTGTCGCACTGAGCAATTGCGGCCGGCTGGGCTGGACCACGGACCACGACGGCTACCGCTACACGCCGGCCGACCCGCTGTCGGGGCGGCCCTGGCCCGACATGCCGCCGGCCTTCGCCGCCCTGGGACGCGAGGCCGCCGCCGCGGCCGGCTTTGCCGGCTTCGAACCGGACGCCTGCCTGCTCAACCGCTACGAGCCGGGCGCGCGCATGTCCTTGCACCAGGACCGCAACGAGCGCGATTTCAGCGCGCCCATCGTGTCGGTGTCGCTGGGCATGCCGGCGGTGTTTCTTTTCGGCGGCCTGGCGCGCTCGGACCCCGCCGCCCGCGTGCCGCTGTTCCACGGCGACGTGGTGGTCTGGGGTGGCGCGGACCGCCTGCGTTTCCACGGCGTGCTGCCGCTGAAGGACAGGCCGCATCCGCGCCTGGGCAGCCTGCGTCTGAACCTCACGCTGCGCAAGGCGGGTTGAGACGGCGGGCCCGATCCGGCCCGCCGGACCAAGGCGGGCGGAACCGGTTAGCATAGGCGCACGCTTTCCCTACACCCTCAAGAGAACAACGATATGCACGCGCTGGGCCGACTCGTCATCCTGGTCACCGACTACGACACCGCGATCGCCTTCTACCAGGACAAGCTGGGCATGGAGGTCTTCGTCGACATGGCCGTCGGCGCCCAGCGCTACGTGCACCTGCGCCTGCCCGAACAGCCCTCGGTGGGCGTATGGCTGCTGCAGGCGCAAACGCAGGCGCAGCGCGACCGCGTGGGCGACCAGACCGGCGGCCAGCCGGTGGGCGTGTTCTACACCAGCGACACGCGCCGCGATCACGCGCGCTTCGCCGCGCAAGGCGTGCGTTTCACGCGCGAGCCCGTCGAGGACGCCGTCGCGGTGTACGCGCATTTCATCGATCTGTACGGCAACGAATTCGTACTCGTGCAACTGAAGTGAGCCGCGCGGCTCACGCGAAGGAACCCGCCATGGACCTGCAGCTTGAAGGCAAACGCGTGCTCATCACGGGCGCGTCCAAGGGCATCGGGCTGGCGGCGGCGCTGGCCTTCGCCCGCGAAGGCGCCAGTCCCACCCTGGTCGGCCGCGACCCGGGGGGGGGGGGGGGGGGGGGGGGGGGGGGGGGGGGGCCGGGCGGGGGGGGGGGGGGGGGGGGGGGGGGGGGGGGGGGGGGGGGGGGCT
>NZ_JBICCO010000143.1:0-9344 GCF_043119405.1 Achromobacter sp. 413638 | reverse complement strand
AAAAAACCCCCCCCCCCCCCCCCCCCCCCCCCCCCCCCCCCCCCCCCCCCCCCCCCCGCCACGGCATCCATGGGAAGCTGGCCGGCCGCGCCCTGCGAATAGAAGCGCGCCGAGAACGGCCTGCTGCCCACGAAGACCAGCTGCTCGCCGGGCTGCATGCGCGCGAAGGCCTGGGCCACCAGCTGCTTTTCGGTCTTGTAGCGTTCGGGCTGCGCGAGCGACAGCGCGCCCAGCGTCAGCGCCGCGAGCGGGGTCAGCAGCATCAGCGCCGCCGGCAACCGGGCGCGCCAGCCCTGCGTCGGCGCATGGTCCGCCATCCAGGCGCCCAGCGCCAGCGCCAGCGGCGGTAGCGAAGGCAGCACGTAGGTCCAGAGGATATTGCCGGACAGCGTGAAGAACGCGGGCGCGGCCAGGCCCCAGAGCAGCAGGTAGGCGCGCAGCGGATCGCGCGCCAGCGACGCCAGCCGGGTCCGCAGCGGCGCGTCCTGGCCGGGCCGCAGGAACAGCCACAGGCCCGCCAGTCCCCAGGGCATGGTCGCCAGCAGCCAGTCCAGCCAGATGCCGCCATAGGGCCGCTTGTGCGCGGTGCCGTACAGATCGCCTTGCCAGCCCGGGTCGACGAAGCGCAGGAAATGCTCGCCCACGATGAAGTACTGGAGGAAGCCGGGCGTGCGGATCTCGGCCATCACGTACCAGGGCAGGGCCAGCGCCAGCATCAGGATCGTGCCGCCGATCCAGGGCAGCGCGCGCCACTGCGCGCGTCCGGCGGGCAGCAGCGACCAGGGCAGCACGGCGGCCGCCACCAGCACCAGGGCCAACGGCCCCTTGGACAGCAGGCCGATCGCCAGACCCACGAAGAAGCCATAGCGCCACCACGGGGGGCCGTCGCGTCGCGCCAGCAGGAAAGACGTCATCGACAGCGTCACGCCCAGCGCCAGGTAGGGATCGGTCAGCACCGCGCCGGCGCTGGCCAGCGGCAGCAGCATGGTGGCGAACACCAGTGCGGCCCAGCGCGCGGCGCTGACGCCGAACCGGCGGGCGGCGAAGGCATGGACCAGCGCCAGCACGCCCAGCATGGCGGCGAAGGCCGGCAGGCGCAGGCTGAACTCGGACAGACCCAGCAGCTTGATGGACAGCGCCGGCGCCCAGAACGCCAGCGGCGGCTTGCCCCAGAAGGGCACGCCCGGCTCGAACCAGGGCGTGACCCAGTCGCCGGTGACGGCCATCAGGCGGGCGATCTCGGCGTAGCGAGGTTCCGAGGTGTCGGCCAGCGGCATGACCGCCATGGCGAACAGCCGCGCCGCGAGGATGGCCGCCAGGCCCAGCAGCAGGGCCTTAGAAGTTGACCGCATGCGGACCCTCTCCGGTCATGGCGGCGGATGCGGCGGCCTGGCGCGCCGGGCCGGCCGCGTCGTCGCGCGCGTATCCGGAGGCCGGGGCCGCCGCCGTGCCGGGTTCGGATCCGGGCAGGCGCAATGCCGCCGTGCGGCTGCGCTGCACGTCGCGCAGCAGGTAGACCGGCCGTTGCTTGGATTCCATATAGGTCTTGCCCACGTACTCGCCCAGCAGGCCGATGGTGATCAGCTGCACGCCGCTCAGGAAGGTGATGATGGCGATGAGCGAGGGATAGCCATGCACTTCCTCGCCCAGCAGCAAGGTCTTGATCGTGATGACGATGCCGAACCCGACGCCGGCCAGCGCGGCGGCCACGCCCAGGCCGGTGGCCCAGCGCAGCGGCGCGGTGGAGAACGAGGTGATGCCCTCCATCGCCAGCCGCATCAGGCCCAGGTAGTTCCACTTGGTGGCGCCGGCGGCGCGCGGATCGCGGTCGTAGTCGAGGATGCGGGTGGGCAGGCCGATCCACGCGTACATGCCCTTCATGTAGCGGCAGCGCTCGGGCAGCTGCAGCAGGGCCTGCACTGCCTTGCGGCTCATCAGCCGGAAGTCGCCGGTGTCGGCGGGAATGTCGGCCTTGCTGAGCCGGTTCAGCAGCCGGTAGTAGGCATAGGCCGAGGCGCGCTTGAGCCAGCTCTCGCCGGCGCGGCTGCGGCGTCGCATGCAGACCACGTCCGCGCCCTCGCGCCAGGCGCGCACCATGTCGGGGATCAGCTCGGGCGGATCCTGCAGGTCGGCGTCCAGGATCACGATGGCCGCGCCCACGGCGTGCTCGATGCCGGCGGTCATGGCGGCCTCCTTGCCGAAGTTGCGCGACAGGCGCAGCAGCTTCAGGCCGGGTTCCGCGCGGACTCGCGCGGCCAGGAACTCGGCGCTGCCGTCGCGGCTGCCGTCGTCGACGAACACGATTTCGTAGGACTCGTTCAGGCCGTCGAGCACGCGCCTCAAGCGCTGCAGGCAGGCGGGCAGCACCTCGCGCTCGTTCAGGAAGGGCACGATGACCGAAAGCTGCACGGCGGGTCGGCGGGCGCGCGCGGCGGTGGGCGGAGGGGGAAGATGCATGGAGATAACCGATCGGGGAAGAATTCAGGCAATGTAGCGATCGAGCGCCGACGAATAGCCGACGGCCCGATTACATTTCCGTAAGGCGCGGCGGACCCGGGTGGGCCGCCGCGCCTGGCCTCATGCGTTGTCGCGGGCCACGCGGGCTGATTCGGCCAGTTCCAGCTCCTCGGCGTCCTTGCGGTGCAGCAGGCGGTACAGCGCGGGCAGCACCAGCAGGGTCAGGATGGTCGAGGAGATGATGCCGCCGATCACCACGGTGGCCAGCGGGCGCTGCACCTCGGCGCCGGTGCCGGTGGCGAGGGCCATGGGCACGAAGCCCAGCGAGGCCACCAGCGCCGTCATCAGCACCGGCCGCAGCCGCGTCAGCGCACCTTCGCGCACCGCTTCGTCCAGCGGCTTGCCTTCCTGGCGCAATCCGTTGATGAATGACAGCATCACCAGGCCGTTGAGCACCGCCACGCCGCACAGCGCGATGAAGCCCACCGCCGCCGTGATCGACAGCGGCATGCCGCGCAGCCACAGCGAGATGATGCCGCCTGTCAGCGCGAAGGGAATGCCGGTGAAGACCAGCAGGCCGTCCTTGACATTGCCGAACATGGCGAACAACAGCGCGAACACCAGCGCCAGCGCGGCCGGCACCACGATCTGCAGGCGCTGGGCCGCCGATTGCAGCTGCTCGAACGTGCCGCCCCAGGTGGTCCAGTAGCCCGCCGGGATCTTGACGTCGCGTTCGATCACGTCCGCCGCCTCGGACACGAACGAGCCCAGGTCGCGGCCGCGCACGTTGGCGCTGATCACGATGCGGCGCTTGCCGTCCTCGCGCGAGACCTGGTTGGGGCCGGGCGACAGGTCCAGGCTGGCGACCTCGGACAGCGGGATGTAGGCCGTCTGCGCCTGCCCGTCAGCCTTGGGCAGGGCGATGGGCAGCTTGCGCAGGGCGGGAATGCTCTCGCGCACCGATTCCGGCAGCCGCACCACGATGTCGAAGCGCCGGTCGCCCTGGTAGTACGTGCCGGCCGCGCGCCCGCCCACGGCGATCGCCAGCGTGTCCTGCACGTCGGCCAGACTCAGCCCGTAGCGCGCCGCGCGGGCGCGGTCGATGTTCACGGTGAGCACCGGCAGGCCGGTGGTCTGCTCGACCTTGACCTCGGACGCGCCGGGAATCTTGTTCAGCGACTCGGCCACTTCGGCGGCCGTGCGGTTGAGCACGTCGTTGTCGTCGCCGAAGATCTTCACGGCCACGTCGCTGCGCACGCCGGAGATCAGCTCGTTGAAGCGCAGCTGGATGGGCTGGGAGAACTCATAGTTGTTGCCCGGCATCTTGCCCGCTTCCTCCTGGATGGCGACCAGCAGCTCGGCATGGGTCTTGCGCGGCTTCGGCCATTGATCCATGGGCTTGAGCATGATGTAGCCGTCGGAGATGTTCGGCGGCATCGGGTCCGAGGCGATCTCGGCCGTGCCGGTGCGCGCGAAGATCCGTTCGATCTCGGGGAATTTCTCTTTCAGGCGTACTTCCAGCTGTTTCTGCATCTCCAGCGACTGGCTCAGGCTGGTGCCGGGAATGCGCAGCGCCTGGATCGCCATGTCGCCTTCGTTCAGGCTGGGAATGAACTCGCTGCCCATGCGCGAGGCCAGCACGCCGCAGGCGACCATGAATACGGTTGCCGCGATCAGCACGCGCGGCGTGCGGCGCAGCGCCATGTCGAGCAGCGGCTCGTAGCGGCGCTTGGCCCAGCTCATCAGGCGGTTTTCCTTCTCGGCCACCTTGTTGCCCATGAACAGGGCCACGGCCGCCGGCACGAAGGTCACCGACAGGATCATCGCGCCCAGCAGCGCCAGCACCACGGTCAGCGCCATGGGGTGGAACATGCGCCCTTCCACGCCGGTCAGCGCGAAGATGGGCAGGTACACCACCATGATGATGAGCTGGCCGAACAGCAGCGGCCGGCGCGCTTCGCGCGCGGCGGCGAAGACCTCGTGGAAGCGCTCGCTGCGGGTCAGCGGCCGGCCTTGATGGGCCTGGGCATGGCTCAAGCGCCGCACGCAGTTCTCCACGATCACGACGGCGCCGTCGATGATGATGCCGAAGTCCAGCGCGCCCAGGCTCATGAGGTTGGCGCTGACCTTGTACGTGACCATGCCGGTGAAGGTGAACAGCATGGACAGCGGGATGACCATGGCCGTGATCAGCGCCGCCCGGATGTTGCCCAGGAACAGGAACAGGATCACGATGACCAGCGTGGCGCCTTCCAGCAGGTTCTTCTTGACGGTGGCGATGGCCTTGTCGACCAGATTGCTGCGGTCGTAGGCCGTGATCAGCTTCACGCCCTCGGGCAGCGTCTTGTTGATGGCGGCGATGCGATCTGACACTGCCAGCGATACGGTCCGGCTGTTCTCGCCGATCAGCATGAAGGCCGTGCCCAGCACTACTTCCTTGCCATTGTCGGTGGCCGCGCCGGTGCGCAGCTCGCGGCCGATGGACACCTCGGCCACGTCGCGCACGCGGATGGCCTGGCCGTTCACGGCGGTGAGCAGCACGTTGCCGATATCATCGACCGACTGGACCTGTCCCGGCGCCCGGATCAGGTACTGCTCGCCCTTGCGCTCGATGTAGCCGGCGCCGATGTTGGCGTTGTTGCGGTCCAGCGCCGTCATGATGTCGGTCAGCGACAGGCCGTAGGACGCCAGCTGCTCGGTGTTCGGCGCCACCAGGTATTCCTTGGCGTAGCCGCCGATGGAATTGATTTCCGTCACGCCGGGAATGTTGCGCACCTGCGGCTTGACCACCCAGTCCTGGATCTCGCGCAGGTCGGTGGAGGTATAGGGCGAGCCGTCGGGCTTGCGCGCGCCGTCCTCGGCCTCGACCGTCCAAAAGTAGATCTCGCCCAGGCCGGTCGAGATCGGCCCCAGCGTGGCCGATATGCCTTCGGGAAGATTCTCGCGCGCTTGCTGCAGTCGTTCGTTGACCAGCTGGCGCGCGAAATAGATGTTGGTGCTGTCGTTGAAGATCACCGTGACCTGCGACAGCCCGTAGCGCGACAGCGAGCGGGTCTGTTCCAGGCCGGGCAGGCCGGCCATCACGGTCTCGATCGGGTAGGTGACGCGCTGCTCGGTCTCCAGCGGCGAATAGCCAGGCGCGGCCGTGTTGATCTGCACCTGCACGTTGGTGATATCGGGCACGGCGTCGATGGACAGCCGCGAGTAGTTGTAGATGCCGACGGCGGCCATGGCCAGCGTGACGAACAGCACCATCCAGCGCTGTTCGATGGCAAAGCGGATCAGGCGTTCAAACATGTATGTAGCCCCTGGCTCAGTGCGCGTGGTCGGCGCTGGCCTTGCCCAGCTCGGACTTCAGCACGAAGGCGTTGTCCGTCACGTAGCGCACGCCCGGGGCCAGGCCGGACAGCACTTCGACCTGATCGCCCGCGGTCTTGCCCAGCTTGACCGGCTGTGCCAGGAAGCCGCCGGGCACTTCGATGAACACCGAGGGCAGGTCTTCCACCGTCTGCACCGCGTCGGCGGCGATCGCCACCGGCACGTCACGCTGGCTGGTCACCACGTTGACCGAGACGAACAAGCCGGGCCGCCAGGCCATGTCGGGGTTCTCCAGCGTGACGCGCGCCGTGGCCGTGCGGGTCTGCTGTCCCAGCAGCGAGCCGATATAGGACACTTTGCCCATCGCGTTGCCGGCAAAGGACGCCGAACTGACGCGGGCGGCCTCGCCCACGCGCACGTCCTGCAGATCCTTGGCCGCGATCGAGAATTCCGCCCAGACGGTGCGCAGGTCGGATAGCGTGAAGATATTGACGTTGTCGGCCAGCGCCTCGCCCAGCGTGATGTGCTTTTCGACGATCACGCCGTCGAACGGCGCGCGGATCTCCAGCCGGCTCAGGTCCTTCGCGCGCGGCGTGGCGCCCACGGCGGCCAGCTTCTGCTCGGCGTTCTGCACCGCGATCTGCGCTTCCTGCAAGGCGGTGCGCGCCTGCTGGTAATCCTGTTCGGCGGTGACCTGATCGCGCCACAGCTTGAGCTCGCGCTGGTGCGTGGCGGCGGCCAGGTCGCGCCGCTTGACGGCGGCCAGCCATTCGCTGCGCAGGTCGGACAGGGCCGTGCTGGACAGCGCGGCCAGCAGCTCGCCCTTCTTGACCATCTGGCCCAGCTCGACCGGGGCTTCCTGCGCCACGCCGGCCAGGCGCGGCACGATGTGCGCGGTGCGGTCGGCGTTGAACTTGATCTCGCCGGGGAACTGCGAGGTGGCTTCCAGCGCGGCGGGAGCGGCGGCGGCGCTGCGGATGCCGGCTGCGGCGACCTGCTCGGCGGCGAGCGCGATCAGGCCTTCGTCCTTTTCCAGCGACGCCTTCAGCGGCTCGGCCTGGCCGGGCCAGTTCACCTCGGCTTCGATCTCGAAATAGTGCGGTTCGACGATGTCCTGGGTGCTGACCAGCGCGCCATCGGATGGCTCAAGGCGCAGTTCTTCCACGACGCCATTCGGGCGCAGCACGCGGACGCGGGCCTTGATCTCGCCCGTCGCGACCGGCTTGGAGCCGGCGTAGGCCCACAGGCGCAGGCGCGAGGTACCACCGGATTCGCTGACCAGCAGTTCGACGCCGTTGCCGCCGGCGCGGGTCAGGACGCCGCCTTGCGGGCCTTTTTCGGTCGGCGCATGGTCGGCGTGGCCGGCGCTGGCGGGCTTTTCATCGGCGGCCGCGCTGGCGGCGGCCAACAGACTGGCGGCCGTGAGCAGCGCGGCGGCCAGGGACCGCGCGCGGGAATGGCCGGGGGGGAAACGCAGGATTTGCATGGTCATGGCGTAGTGGTGGTCAGCGTCCGAGGACGCGATCGATGTTGGCCCAGGCCTGGTAGGCGTTGGTCAGGGTGGACAGGTAGCCCAGTTCGGCCTGCGAGCGGGTGCGTTGGGCGTCCAGCACCTGCAGATAGCCGACCTTGCCAGCCTCGAAGCCCTTGAGCGCGCTGTCGTAAGCGCGGCGCGCGCTGGGCAGCACCGTGGCGCGGTAGTCATTGGCCGCGCCCGCCGCCAGGTCGAACTGGGAGACCGATTGCAGCAGCTCGGCCGCCAGCCGCGCCTCCAGGTCGCGGTACTGGTCGCGCGCCTTGTATGAGCGCATCGTGGCGGCATAGACGTTGCCCTGGTTGCGGTCGAACAGCGGCAGCGGAATGCCGACGCCGAACTGGACCTTGTTGCGGCCGGCCTCGTAGTCGCGGGCCACGCCCGTGCTCAGCGTGATGTCCGGATAGCGCTTGCTCTTCTCGACCTCCAACTGCGCCGCGCCCAGGTCCACCGACAGCCGGCCGGCCTGCATGCGCGGCGATTGCGCCAGCTCGCCGCGTAGTTCGTCGAGCGTGCCGCGCTCGGGCAGTCTGCCGATTTCGCCGCGCACGCTGGAGAAATCAGGCGCCGTGTCGCCCCACAGCACGGCCAGGCTGCGCCGGGCGGTCTGCAGCGCCGCTTCGGCAGCGCGTGTTTCGATGCGGGCGTTGGCCAGTTCCACGCGCGCCGCGTTGCTTTCCAGCGGCGGCGCCTTGCCGGCGGCCACGCGCTTGTCGGCCAGTTGCAGCGCCTTCTGGGCAATGCTTGCGTTCTCCTGCGCGACGCGCACGGTTTCCTGCGCGGTGGCCACGTCGAAGAAGGCCGCGATCACGGTCGAGCGCAGATCGGCGCGGGCCGCGCCCAGGTCGGTCTGCGCGATGTCGCGCGCCAGTCCGGCGGCCTTGACGCGCGCGCCGCGCTTGCCGCCGGTCTCGATCGGCATGCTGAGCGTGGTGGTGGTCGTGCGCGATGCCTTGCGCCGATCGTCCATGCTGACGTCGATGCTGGGATTGGGCAGCAGGCCCGCCTGCTGCAATTCGCCTTCGGTCGCGGCGGCTTCGTTGCGCGCTGCGGCCAGCAGGGGACTGCGTTCGAAGGCGATGGACAGGGCCTGTTCCAGCGTCAGCGGCGCGTTGGGGGCGGCTTGATCGCTGGAGGGCGGAATGGCGGTCGAAGGCGGCGCCAGGAACGAAGCGGGCGGCTGGCTCCAGGCCGGCGCGGCCAGCAGGGCGGCCGCCAGGGCCAGCGGTATCAGGGATGGGCGCATGATTCTGTCAGGGGAAGGGAGTGGCGGGCCCGCGCAGCCGGGCTGGGATAGGCATCTGGCGGCACTGTATCGAACGGGCCTCGTCAGAACCTCGACAGAAAAATGACATTTCCGTAAGGTTTCCGTCTCTGCCATGGGTCGGCGCGAAGCCAGGAAACACGCGGGTTTCGGGACAGTCGCGCCGATTACGAATTCGTAATCGGCGCGTTGGCGAATTGACGCGATCAGATCCGTAAAGTTGTCGTCATCGCTTAACACGAAGCGTGTACCGGGCTGGCGCCTTCGCCGGTCCGTCAACGTCAACCGCCGTAAGGAGATCCTGATGAAAACCCGTCACGCCGCCGCCCTGTCGCTCTGCGCCGCGCTCGCCCTGCCCTTCGCCGCCAGCGCCTCGAACGTCTGGCACCAGACCGATACCGAGATCGGCTACGCCATCGCGCCCGAACACGCAACCGGCGGCAAGAGCCGGGCCCAGGTGGACAGCGAGCTGGCCGCCGCCAAGGCCGATCCAGGCAAGTGGTTCCTGGCCTATCGCAATCTGGGCACGCCGGGCTGGTACAAGCAAGGCACCGCGCTCACCCGCGACGAGGTGCAGGCAGAGGTGCGCAACATGAGCGCGCAAGAGCGCGCCCGCCTGAACAGCATCTACACCCCGGGCTGAGGGCGGCATCGCCCGTGCCCTGCCAATCCGCGCGGCCGCCCAAGGCGGCCGCGCGCCTGCGGGCGGAGCGGCTTATTCCGTCCCCCCCTTTTACGCTGAGTTAGCCCAGCCACCCAAAACGGCGCGCC